>CAUPRZ010000076.1:0-8124 GCA_963513855.1 uncultured Hylemonella sp. | reverse complement strand
TCTTCATCAACCTGATGTGGACGCCCGAGTGCCGCGCACTGCGCCACATCTTCGCGGCCGAGCGCGCCGCTTCCAAGATTCCCGATGTGCCCGAGGACACGCCCAAGCGCGAGATCAAGGCTGTGGCCGTGATCGGCGCCGGCACCATGGGCGGTGGCATCACCATGAACTTCCTGAACGCCGGCATCCCCGTGAAGATGCTGGAGATGAAGCAGGAGGCGCTGGACCGGGGTCTCGCCACCATCCGCAAGAACTACGAAGCCCAGGTCACCAAGGGCAAGCTGAAGGCAGACAAGTACGAGCAGCGCATGAGCCTGCTCACGACCACGCTGAGCTACGAGGACATCAAGGACGCCGACCTCGTGATCGAGGCCGTGTTCGAAGAGATGGGCGTCAAGGAAACCGTGTTCAAGAAGCTGGATGAGGTCATGAAAAAGGGTGCCATCCTGGCCTCCAACACCTCGACCCTGGACGTCAACAAGATCGCTTCTTTCACGAAGCGTCCACAGGACGTGGTGGGCCTGCATTTTTTCAGCCCGGCCAACGTCATGAAGCTGCTGGAAGTGATTCGCGGCGAGAAAACGGCCAAGGACGTGCTGGCCACGGTGATGGCCATCGCCAAGACCATCAAGAAGACCGCCGTAGTCTCGGGGGTCTGCGACGGTTTCATCGGCAACCGCATGATCGAGCAGTACAGTCGCCAGGCTGGTTTCCTGATCGAGGAGGGCGCCACGCCCGAGCAGGTCGACAAGGCGGTCGAAAAATTCGGTTTTGCCATGGGCCCCTTCCGCATGGGCGACCTGGCGGGCAACGACATCGGCTGGGCCATACGCAAGCGCCGTTATGTCGAGAAGCCGAACATGAAGTACAGCAAGACCGCCGATCTGTTGTGTGAGCTGGGTCGTTACGGCCAGAAGACCGGCGCCGGCTGGTACGACTACAAACCCGGCAAGCGCGACGCCATCCCCAGCCCGGTGGTGGTCGAGATGATCGAGAAACACCGCAAGGCCCAGGGCATCACCCCGCGCAAGATCGGTGATGAAGAGATCGTGCAGCGCCTGGTCTACGCCCTGGTCAACGAGGCCGCGCACATTGTGGAAGAGGGCATCGCCTCGCGCGCCAGCGACATCGACATGGTCTACCTCACGGGTTACGGCTTCCCCCTCCACCGCGGTGGCCCCATGCAGTACGCCGACACCGTAGGTCTGTTCAACGTGGTGCAGAGCATGCAGCGTTTTGCCCAGAACCCGCTGGACGACGCCAAGTTCTGGCAACCGGCCCCCCTGCTGGCCAAGCTGGTGGCCGAAGGCAAGAGCTTCAACCAGGTGGGCTGAGGCCACGGCCCGGAGAGCGCTCGATGATGCGTGGAAAGTTCATCCGCCGTAGCTTGCTGGGGCTTGTGCTGCTGCTGGTCGCGCTGGCGCTGGTGGTGGGGGGCAAGACCCTGCTGGCCTCTTCGCGCCAGATCAGCGTCACCCCCATCGAGCCGGTGGCGGTGGATGCTGCCCAGGTGTCTGCCCGGCTGGGCGCAGCTGTGCGTTTCAGGACCATCTCCAGCGAGGCCGATCCGGCCTACAACCGCGAAGAGTTCGAGAAGTTCCACGCCTATCTGGCCAGGACCTTTCCGCGTGTGCACGCCCAGCTCAAGCGTGAAGTCGTGGGCGGACTCTCGCTGCTTTACACCTGGGCCGGCAGCGATCCCAAGGCTGCGCCGGTTGCGCTGATGGCGCACCAGGACGTGGTGCCTATCGCGCCCGGCACCGAAAGCCGCTGGCAGGTGCCGCCCTTCTCGGGTGAGGTACGCGACGGCTATATCTGGGGCCGTGGCGCCTGGGACAACAAGGGCAACCTGATGTCCCAGATGGAGGCCATCGAGTTGCTGCTGGCCTCAGGTTTTCAGCCGCGCCAGACGGTCTACCTGATCGCCGGTGCAGACGAAGAGGTGGGTGGGCGCCGTGGTGCCATGGCGATTGCCGCCTTGCTCCAATCGCGCCAGGTTGAGCTCGACTTCGTGCTCGACGAAGGCATGTTGATCACCGAGGGTATGCTGGCTGGCCTGAGCCAGCCCGCTGCGTTGATCGGTGTGGCAGAGAAGGGCAATGCAACCTATGTGCTGAGTGTGGATGCCTCTCCTGGTCACTCTTCCATGCCGCCCCGGCACAGCGCGATCGGGATGTTGAGCACGGCCCTGTCGCGCCTGGAGGACAAACAGATGCCGGCCGGTATCCGCGGCGTGGCTCTGGAGATGTTTGACACCCTAGCGCCCGAGATGCAGGGTCTCAACCGCGTTCTGCTCTCCAATCTCTGGTTGTTCCGGCCGCTGGTGCAGGCACAGCTGGAGAAAAGCCCGAGCAGCAACGCCGTTCTTCGCACCACGACCGCCTTGACCATCGTGCAGGCCGGCAACCAGGCCAATGTGCTGCCGGGTCGCGCGGAGGCCACCGTCAACTTCCGGGTCCTGCCCGGGGACGAATTGGATGATGTCCATGACCACGTGCACCGCACAGTGTCCAACGAGGCTGTACACATCGAGCCCAGCCAAAGGAACAACGCGCCTACTTCGGTCTCCCCGACTGACAGTGCCAGCTATCGCCTGTTGGGCCGCACGGTGCGTGAAGTCTTTCCGGGCGCGATCGTGGCCCCGGGCCTGATGATTGCAGCCACCGATTCACGTCACTTCACTGGCCTGTCGCGCCATATTTACCGCTTTTCACCGGTGCGCGCCAGGACCGAAGACCTGAAGCGTTTCCACGGGACCGACGAACGTATTTCGGTGGCCAACTACGTGGAAGCCATCCAGTTCTACCATCAGCTGCTGCGCAATACCACGCAGACCACTGCCCCCAACAACTGAGAGAAAGAGACACATCATGAGCAAGGCCGTCATCGTTTCCACCGCCCGTACCCCCCTGGCCAAGAGCTGGAAGGGCGCTTTCAACATGACCCACGGCGCCACCCTCGGTGGCCATGCCGTCCAGCACGCCATCCAGCGCGCCGGCATCGAGGCCGCCGAGGTCGACGATGTGATCATGGGCTGCGCTACGCCCGAGGGGGCCACCGGCTCCAACATCGCGCGCCAGATCGCGCTGGCCGCAGGCTGCCCCGTGACGGTGTCGGGCATGACCATCAACCGCTTCTGTTCCTCGGGCCTGCAGACCATCGCCACGGCGGCCCAGCGCATCATTGCGGGCGAGGGTGAGGTCTATGTGGCCGGCGGCGTGGAGAGCATCTCCTGCGTGCAGAACGAGGCCAACACCCATATGCTTCGCGACCCGGAGCTGATGAAGGCCAAGCCCGAGATCTACTGGAACATGCTGCAGACCGCCGAGCAGGTGGCCAAGCGCTACAACATCGGCCGTGATGTCATGGACGAATACGGCGCCGCCAGCCAGCAGCGGGCCTGCGCGGCCCAGGCCGCCGGCCTGTTCAATGCCGAGATCGCCCCCATCACCGTGACAGCTGGCGTGGCCGACAAGACCCTGGGCCTGATCACCAAGAAGGTCACGGTCAGTGCCGACGAAGGCCTGCGTGAAGGCACGACCAAGGAAGGCATCAGCGGCATCAAGCCCGCCATGCCCGGCGGCCTGATCTCGGCCGGCAATGCCAGCCAGTTCTCCGACGGTGCGGGTGCCTGCGTGGTCATGAGCGAAGAGCTCGCAGCGAAGCGCGGCCTCAAGCCCCTGGGCCGTTTCCTCGGCTTTGCCGTGGCGGGTTGTGAACCCGACGAGATGGGCATCGGCCCCGTGTTCGCGGTCCCGAAGGTCCTGAGTCGCCTCGGACTCAAGGTGTCGGACATCGACCTCTGGGAACTCAACGAAGCCTTTGCCGTGCAGGTGCTGTACTGCCGCGACAAGCTGGGCATCCCGGCGGACCGCCTCAATGTCAACGGCGGTGCCATCGCCGTGGGCCATCCCTATGGCGTGAGCGGCCAGCGCCTGACGGGCCATGCCCTCATCGAAGGCAAGCGCCGTGGCGCCAAGCGTGTGGTGGTGACCATGTGTATCGGCGGCGGCATGGGCGCTGCGGGCGTCTTCGAGGTTCTGTAAAAGAAGAGGGCGAGACGATGAGCTACCGGCAGACGTTGGATTTCCTGCTCTACCAGTGGCTCCAGGCCGACACGCTGAACCAGCGTGGACGTTTCTCGGACCACAGCCGTGAAACCTTCGACGCGGTGCTCGACACCTGCGAACGCATCGCGCGCGAGAAGTACGCGCCCTTCAATCGCACGGTTGACACTGAGGAGCCGCGCTTTGATGGCGAGAAGGTGATCCTGCCGCAGGCGACCCATGACGCCCAGAAGGCCTACGCGGCCTCGGGCATGCTCAGCGCCGCGCAGGACTATGAGGTCGGTGGCATGCAACTGCCCTACACCCTGGAGGCCGCGGCCAATTCCTTTTTTGCCATGGCCTCGATCAGCATCGGCTCGGGCATGCTCACCTCGGGCAATGCCAACCTGCTGATGGTGCACGGCACGGACCTGCAGAAAGAAGTCTTTGCCAAGAACGAGTTCGCGGGGCGCTTCTCGGGCACCATGTGTCTGTCCGAGCCGCAGGCGGGCTCGTCGTTGAGTGACATCAGCACGCGCGCTGTGCCAGATGGCGCCGATTTCGAAAACGATCCCCTGGGCCCGCGCTACCGCCTCAAGGGCAACAAGATGTGGATCTCGGCCGGCGAACACGAGCTGACCGAGAACATCGTCCACCTTGTGCTGGCCAAGATTCCCGGTCCCGATGGCAAGCCTGTGCCGGGCACGCGTGGCATCTCGCTTTTTATCGTGCCCAAGAAACTGGTCGACACAAAAGGGCAGTTGACCGGTGTACGCAATGACGTGGCGCTGGCCGGCCTGAACCACAAATGCGGCTGGCGCGGCACGACCAACACCCTGCTGAACTTCGGCGAAGGCAAGTACCCCGTGCGGGGTGAGGCCGGCGCCGTGGGTTATCTGGTGGGCCAGCCCGGCCAGGGCCTGCGTTGCATGTTCCACATGATGAACGAGGCCCGCATCGGCATCGGTATGGCCGCCACCATGCTAGGCATGGCGGGTTACCAGGCCAGCCTCGAATACGCGAAGAACCGGCCCCAGGGTCGTCCGATCGGACCCGATGGCAAAGACGCCGCCAAACCGCAGATCCGCATCATCGAACACGCCGACATCAAGCGCATGCTGCTGGCCCAGAAGTCCTGGTGCGAAGGGTCGCTGGCCCTGCAGCTCTATTGCGCGCGCCTGGTCGATGAGCAGCACACCGGCACGCCCGAGGCCGCCGACGAGGCGCGCCTGCTGCTGGAGGTGCTGACACCCATCGCCAAGAGCTGGCCCAGCGAATGGTGCCTGGAGGCCAATTCCCTGGCCATCCAGATCCACGGCGGCTACGGTTACACACGCGACTTCCCGGTGGAGCAGTACTGGCGCGACAACCGCCTCAACATGATCCACGAGGGCACGCACGGCATCCAGGCCCTGGACCTGCTGGGCCGCAAGGTGCTGATGGAGGAGGGCCGGGGCCTGCAATTGCTGGCCGCACGCATGACGGCCACCATCACCCGGGCGCAAAAGCAGGCCGAGCTGGCACCTCACGCCGTACAACTGGCGCAGGCTTTGCAGCAGGTGGCTGCCGCCACAAAGGCGGCCTGGTCCACGGGCCAGCCCGGTGAGGCCCTGTCCAATGCTGTACCTTATCTGCAGGCCTTCGGCCACACGGTGCTGGCCTGGATCTGGCTGGAGGTGGCGCTGGTTGCACAGACCGGTGCACCGGACGCGGGTAACCGCGGCCGACTCCTGTCTGCGCAATATTTCTTCCGATATGAATTGCCGAAAATCGGCGCCTGGCTTAAGGTGGTGGAATCCCGTGACATGACGTGTGCGGAATTTCCTGAGGAGGCGTTTTGATGGCAACCGAACTCAACAAACTCCGTGTCGAGCGGCTGGTCTGGATCCTGGTCTACGGTGGCCTGCTGGCGATGGTGCTGGGCATGTTTCTGCAGCGTTATGACAGGCTGCTGGCGGACATCCTCCAGATCTGTGGCACCGTCGTCGCGTGCACCGGGGCCCTGCTGATCTGGGTCCGCTCCCGTATGAAATGAAATCAAGAAGGAAGACTGAGACATGACCCGTACCATTCAGCAACTCTTCGACCTGAAGGGCAAGACCGCCCTGATCACCGGCGGATCGCGCGGCCTGGGCCTGCAGCTGGCCCAGGCACTGGGCGAAGCCGGGGCCCGCGTGATGCTCAGTGCGCGCAAGGCCGAGGAACTGGAAGTGGCCGTGGCCGACCTGCAGGCCGCAGGCATCGACGCGCGCTGGATCGCAGCCGACTGCGCCAAGGAAGAGGACATCCACCGCCTGGCCACCGAAACCCAGCAGCGCATGGGCGAGGTGGACATCCTGGTCAACAACGCGGGTGCCGCCTGGGGTGCCCCGGCCGAGGACCACCCCATTCCCGCCTGGGACAAGGTGATGAACCTCAACATCCGCGGTTATTTCATCCTGAGCCAGGTGATCGGCAAGACATGCATGATTCCGCGCAAGACGGGCCGCATCATCAACGTGGCCTCGATTGCCGGCCTGGGCGGCAACCCGCCTGAGATGACCACCATCGCCTACAACACCTCCAAGGGGGCGGTGATCAATTTCACTCGTGCGCTGGCCGCCGAATGGGGCAAGTACAACATCAACGTCAACGCCATCTGCCCGGGGTTTTTCCCGAGCAAGATGACGGCCGGCACCCTGGCCGCCTGGGGTGAGGAGAACCTGAAAAAACACGCCCCGCTGCAACGCCTGGGCGACGACGAGGACCTCAAGGGCCTGTGCCTGCTGTATGCGTCCGATGCCGGCAAGCACATCACCGGCCAGTGGCTGGCCGTCGATGGTGGCGTGAGCTGCGTGACTGGAGGCTGAGGGCATGTCGATTCCCTTTGGCGTGCGCGTCCCCTTTGTCGACCACCTGGGGTTCACGCTGGAGCGCTTCGAGAACGGCGAGTCGGAGTTGCACTACGAAGCCCGGCCCGAGCATCTGAACTCCTTCGCCGTCACACATGGCGGCGCCACCATGACCTTGATGGACGTGGCCATGGCCTCGGCCGCGCGCAGCGTGCAGCCCGAGATGGGCGTAGTCACCATCGAGATGAAGACCAGCTTCATGCAGGCCGCGCGCGGCAAGCTCAAGGCCCAGGGCCGGCTCATCCATCGCACCACCTCGCTGGCCTTTACCGAGGCCACGATCTTTGACGCCGAGGGCAGGGCCTGCGCCCATGCCACCGGCACCTTCAAGTACGTGAAGCGCAAGCCCCTGCAGGGTGACACGCCCAACGTGATTTCCACCGATTAAAGGACACACCATGCCCAGCAACCAACAGATCCTGCTCGACAACCGCCCCGAAGGCGAAGCCACCACGGGCAACTTCAAGCTCGTCACCACCGACACGCCCGCGCTGCAGGACGGCCAGGTGCTGGTGCGCCAC
The DNA here is from genome assembly GCA_963513855.1 of uncultured Hylemonella sp. Taxonomy (GTDB): domain Bacteria; phylum Pseudomonadota; class Gammaproteobacteria; order Burkholderiales; family Burkholderiaceae_C; genus Hylemonella. Next base: position 666 of record CAUPRZ010000076.1, on the reverse strand, counting down.
CATTACCTGAGCCTGGACCCGTACATGCGCGGCCGTATGAACGACAGCAAGAGCTACGCGCAGCCGCAGCCCCTGGGCGAGGTCATGATCGGCGGCACGGTGGGCGAGGTGGTCGAGAGTCGTCACCCCAAGTTCGCCGCCGGCGACAAGGTGGTGGGCATGGGCGGCTGGCAGCAGTACAGCGTGGTCGACGCCAACCAGCCCGGCGCCCTGCGCAAGGTGGACACCACGCACGTGCCGCTGAGCCACTACCTGGGCGCCGTGGGCATGCCGGGCGTGACGGCTTGGTACGGCCTGGTGAAGATCATCAACCCCAAGGCCGGCGAGACCGTGGTGGTCAGCGCCGCGACCGGCGCCGTGGGCAGCGCCTATGGTGCGCTGGCCAAGGCCCGCGGCTGCCGCGTGGTGGGTATCGCCGGCGGCAAGGACAAGTGCGACTATGCGGTCAAGGAGCTGGGCTTCGACGCCTGTGTCGACTACAAGGAGCACAAGGACGCGGGTTCCCTGTCCAAGGCGCTCAAGCAGGCCTGCCCCAACGGTATCGACGGCTATTTCGAGAACGTGGGCGGCATGGTGCTGGACGCTGTGCTGCCGCGCATGAACGCCTTTGGCCGCATCGCGGTGTGCGGCATGATCGCCGGCTACGACGGCAAGCCGCTGCCGCTG
>CAUPRZ010000075.1:0-8128 GCA_963513855.1 uncultured Hylemonella sp. | reverse complement strand
GCCGCCGGCGCGCTCAATGCCGAACTCGAAGTGATCTGATGAACACCTCGCCGCTCTCCACCCCTCAGTCCCTGGCCGCCGACGGCGCCAGCCTGAACCGCCTGAAGTACCAGGCCGGCCAGGCCACGCCCGAGACGGTGAAGGAGACGGCCAAACAGTTCGAGGCGCTTTTCATGCGCGAGTTGCTCAAGAGCATGCGCGAAGCGAGCGCCTCCATGAAAAGCGGCATGCTGGACAGCCCGGGGGAGAACCTGGGCACCGACCTGCTGGACCAGCAGTTCGCCGTGCAGATGGCAGGCCAGCCCGGCGGCCTGGCCGAAGTCATCGCCAAACAGCTGATGCGCCAGATGGGCCTGCAGGACGACGCCAACAAGACCGCGGCCGAAAAGACCAGCGCCATCCCCGCCCCGGCCAGCGCCCGTGACTTCGTACAGCAACACGCGAGCGCCGCCCAGGCGGTGGAGCGCACGAGTGGCCTGCCCGCAAGTTATCTGCTGGGCCAGGCCGGCCACGAAAGTGGCTGGGGTCAGCGCGAGATCCGCATGAAGGACGGCAGCCCCTCCCACAACCTCTTCGGCATCAAGGCCAACGCGGACTGGAAGGGCAAGGTGGCCGAGGTCACCACCACCGAATACGTGGATGGCGTGGCACAGAAGACCGTGGGGCGCTTCCGCGCCTACGACTCCTACGCCGAGTCCTACCAGGACTTCGCCCGCCTGATCGGCAACAGCCCGCGGTATGCGCAGGCGCGCGAGCAGACCGGCTCGGTGCAGGACTGGGCCCAGGGCCTGCAGGACGCCGGTTACGCCACCGACCCCGGCTACGCGGACAAGCTGAGCCGCGCCATCAACACCACGCTGCGCCTGCAGCGCGCCCAAGGATAAACGGCCATGAGCAGCATCCTCAACATCGGTGTGCTGGCACTGCAGGCCAACCAGTCGGCGCTGCAGACCGTCAGCAACAACATTGCCAACGTCAACACGCCCGGTTATTCGCGTCAGCAGGTGGTGCTGCAGAACATCCAGGGGCAGTACACCGGCAGCGGCTATTTCGGCAAGGGCGTGGACGTGCTCACGGTCACGCGCAGCTACAACGACTTCCTGAACCGCCAGGCCGCCTCCGCCCAGTCGATCGCCACGGCCGACACCACGCGCCTGGACAAGCTCAATCAGCTCGAGAACTACTTCAAGGGCGGCAGCAACGGCCTGGGTGCGGCGGTCAGCGACACGCTCAATGCCTTCAGCGACATCGTGAGCGCCCCCACAGACCTGACCGCGCGCTCGGTGGCGCTGACCCGTGCCGACGAGATGGCCACACGCTTCAACCAGATGAACCTGCAGCTGGAGCAGCTGCGCATCGGCACCGTCGAAGAGCTCAAGACCGCTGCACGTGCCATCAACGACCTGGCCGGGCAGATCGCCAAGGCCAACCAGGACATCTCTCGCGCCCAGGGCAACGGCCAGACCCCGAACGACCTGCTGGACCAGCGCGACCAGCTGATCCGCAACCTCAACAAATACATCCAGACCACCAGCATCCCGGCCGACGACGGCAGCATCGGCCTCTTCATCGCTGGCAGCCAGGCCCTGGTGCTGGGTACCACGGTCTCGCCCGTGTCCATCGTCACCGACGAGTTTTCCGATCTGTCCAAGTCCAAGCTCGCCATCACGATCGCTGGCGCCACCCGGACCCTGGACGAAAACGTCCTGGGCGGCGGTGAAGTCGGCGGCATGCTGCGCTTCCAGAACGGCGACCTGCTGGAAGCCCGCAACCTGCTGGGCCGCATGGCCCTGGCCATCGGCACACGCATGAACGAGCAGCAGGCCCTGGGCATCGACCTCAACGGCAATCCCGGCTCGCCCCTGTTCAACCTGGCCGCCCTGCCCAATGGCCTGGCCCATGCCAACAACACCGGTGCGGCGACCCTGGCCCTGAGCATCCAGACCGACCCGACGGGCACCGGTTCCTTCGTGGCCACGGACTACAACGTGGTTTTCACGAGCCCGACTCTGGGCACCATCACCCGGCTGTCGGACGGTACCCAGGTGGCCTTCGACACCGCCGCGACCAACCCGGTGCAGATCGACGGCCTGGACATCACCTTTGGCGGGGCCGCTATTGCCGGCGACCGCTTCCTGCTCAAGCCTTTCAACACCGCGGCCAGCAGCATCGCGACGGCCTTCGCCTCACCGCGTGGCCTGGCCATGGCCAGCCCCATCACCGCGGAAGCGGGCGTCAACAATGCCGGCACGGTCACCCTGCAGAACCTGCGGGTGAACGACGTACCCGGCACCCTGCCCGCACCGGCCGTGTCCCTGTACTTCATCGGCAGCACCGGGCAGTACGTCCGTTCGGATGACACCAACTATGCGGGCCTGGTCGCGACCCTCGCGCCCCTGGACCCGGCCAGCCCGGCGTACGCCGCCGCGATCGCCGCCCATCCGGCCGGCGAGATCTACACCTCCACCCCTGGCCAGGTCATCGGCGCCGACGACCGCACGACCAACCTGCCTTTTGATCCGACCACCGAATGGGACTGGTCACTCACGCTCAAGGGTGTGCCGCAGCCCGGCGACACCTATACGGTGGACGCCAATCCCTACCCCCAGCTCAATGCCGGCAACGCCCAGGCCATGCTGGACCTGCGTGACGTGGCCATGTTCGACGGCGGCCCGCTGACCGACGGCTACGCCAGCGCCATCGCCCAGATCGGCACCCGCATTCTGAGCGCCCAGTCCGCGGCCACGGTCTCGGTCGACATCGCCTCCAACCTGGAAAAGGAACGCAGCAGCGTCTCGGGTGTGAACCTGGACGAAGAGGCCGCACGCCTGATCCAGTTCCAGCAGGCCTACCAGGCCTCGGGCAAGATGATGCAGGTAGCGCAGACCATCTTCGACACCCTGATGGACAGCATCGGCCGTTAAAAGGAAACCACCATGCGCCTCGGTACCGCCAACGCCTTCGACCGCACCCTGCTCAACCTCACGACCCGCCAGGCCGACCTGGCCGACCTGCAGGACAAACTGTCAGCCGGCAAACAAGTGCTGCGCGCCAGCGACGACCCCACGGGCGCGGCCCAGGCCGAACGCTCGCAGACGCGCCTGACACGTGTGGACATCGAGCAGCGGGCCCTGAGCCTGCAGAAGAACTCCATGAGCCTGGCCGAATCCACCCTCGGTGACGCCCAGTCCCTGATGCAGCAGATCCGCCAGCTCTCCGTCCAGGCCGGCGACGCCACGCTCACGCCGGCGGACCGTCGCAGCCTGGCCCAGGAAATGCGCAGCCTGCGCGACCAGCTTTTCACCTACGCCAACAAGCAAGACAGCAACGGTGTGCCGCTGTTCGGCGGTCTGGGCAGCGCCAACTCACCCTTTGTGGACGTCACCACAGGTGTGACCTTCAACGGCATTCCGGGCCAGCAGTCCGGTGGCCCCGTGAGCATTCCCTCCACCATGGACGGACAGACGGTGTTCATGAACGTGCCCTCGGGCAACGGCGTGTTCGACCTCGATCTTGGTGCTGCCAACACGGGCCAGCTCTGGACCGATGTGGGACGTGTGCTCACGCCTGGCCTGCTGACCGGCGATGACTACAGCATCGAGTTCACCGTCTCCGCCACCGTGCCGCCCGTGACCACCTACGACGTCTACAACGACACACTGGATCCCGGGCACCTGGCCCCCGTGCTGGCCGCCCAGCCCTACACCGATGGCCAGGACATCACCTTCGACGGTCTGTCCTTTGTGGCCCGCGGTGTGCCGGTCACCGGCGACACCCTGGCCATCACCCCGAGCACACGCACCGATATCTTCTCGGTGGTCGATGCCGCCATTGCCGCCATCGACGGCCAGCCCAACGGCCATGTGCTCACGCACAACAACTCCCTGGCCCTGTCCCAGCTTGACAGCGCCATGGACCGCCTCCAGTCCGCACGCGGCACGGCTGGCGAACTGCTCAAACGGGCCGACATCATCGACAACAACCAGGTCGACAAATCACTCCAGCTCGAAACGGACCGCTCGCGCGCCGAGGACATGGACATGATCAAGGGCATCTCGCAGTTCGAGACCCAGCAGACCGGCTACAACGCCGCGCTGCAGACCTATGCCCAGATCCAGCGCCTCTCGCTGTTCAACTACATCAGCTGATGTCCTGAGCGCTGCGCGCGCGTCCGCATGAGTGCCTCTGTCCTGGACCCTCTGACCCTGGGCTACCGCCTGCTGTGGAACCGCCGGCGCGAAGTTGCCGGCGTCGAGCTGCTGGTCGACCCCCTGCCCGCAGCGCCCGGTGTCGATGCCCGCCACCTGCTGGCCACCCTGTCCGACCTCTGGCCCGCGCGTGCGCCCCAGCTGCTGCTCACCATCCGCCAGCCTGCCCTGCTGCTGGACCTGCTGGTGCATGGCCGCGGCGATGGTCCCTGGATCACGCTCCCGCCCGAAGTCCTGAACGACCCCGTGCTGCGCCCGCGCGCGCAGCAGGCACAGGCCCGTGGCCTGCCCCTGGTCTGGCCGGGCCGGCTCGACGCCGCAGCACCGGCCGCTGGCCGGCCCGGGCTGTATCGCCTGGACGCCCTGCAGGCTACCGACCTGCTGCCCCCGGGCCAGATCCTGCTGCAACCCGAGTCACGCGCGCAGGCCGTGACGGCGCTGGAAGCACGCGAGGCCTGGGCCGTGGCCGGCTGGCCGGTGACCGACACCCTGTCGTCCCTGCGGGCTGCGGCCGCCTTGCCCGACCGCACGGCCATCAGCCGTGTCGTGCGTGCCATCGACGCCGACGCCTCCGGGGACCGGCTCGAAGCCCTGCTCTGTGCCGAACCCGTGCTCTGCTACCGCTTCCTGCAGCATGTCAACACCAGCATCGCGCGCCAGCGCGGCGAGATCGACACCGTGCAGCGCGGCCTGCAGGTCTGGGGCCTCAAGCACGTCCAGGCCTGGCTGCTGGATCAGCTGGCGCAAGCCAGCGGCGAGGCCGATCTGCAGCCTGTGCGCACGGGCATGGCCCTGTCCGCGCGCCTGGTCGAACACCTGCTCGATCCCGGCGGCGAGGAAGACCTGCGCCGCGAGGTCTACCTCTGCGGCCTGTTCTCGCAACTGGACCGCCTGCTCGGTGAACCCCTGAGCACGCTGCTGGAGCGCCTGCCGCTGTCGCAGCGCATCCTGCAGGCCCTGCTGGAACAGGACGGCCCCTACCTGCCGGCTTTGCAGCTGGCCCACGCCATCGAGGCCGGCAGCACCCGCAGCACACGAGCGCTCTGCGAGAGTTATGGCTACGGCACCGAGGACGTGAACCGCGCCCTGCTACGCACCCTGGCCGGCCTGCAAAACTGAGTCAGCCGCCCTGCGCATCCCGCAGGCGCGCAAACACTTTCCAGAACGCCGCCTCCTGCGTGGTCGCGTAGTTGATGCGCATCAGCGTGCTGCGCTGGCGACTGGCATGGAAGAGTGCACCCGGTGCCAGCAGATAACCCGCGTCCAGCATGCGTTGTGCCAGCACCTCGGTGTCCACCCCCGTGTCCACCCAGCCGAACAGCCCGGCCGGCGGCGCCATGAAACGGCAACCGTGCGCCTCGGCCAGCTTGACACTGCGCGCACGCGCCGTGTCCAGCCGCACCCGCACGCGTTCGGCGTGGCGGCGCAGCTGGCCCTGGGTGATGCACCAGGCCAGCGCCTGCTCCAGCAGGGCCGGTGTGCTCAGGGTGGAAATCAGCTTGGTGTCCAGTAGGCGCGGCGCCAGTGCCTCGGGCGCGGCCAGATAACCGACGCGCCAGCCCGGCGCCAGGATCTTGGCAAACCCACTGACGTAGATGGTGCGCTGCAGCTCGTCGAGCGCACACAGGCGCACAGCCTGGTCCGGCGCGAGATGACTGTAGGTATCGTCCTCGACGATGTGGAAGTCGTGCGCCGCCGCCAGCTGCAGCACCCGGTGCGCGCTGCCCGGCGTGAGGCTGTAGCCCGTGGGGTTGTGCAGCACGCTCACGCTCACAAAAAGACGCGGGCGATGGGCCTCGCAGTAACGTGCCATCACCGCCAGGTCCGGCCCCTCGGGGCCACGTGGCACGGGCAGGATGCGCATGCCCAGAGCAGAGAGGCGCGCGAACTCCACGGCCCAGCCCGGCTCTTCCACCATGACCGGGTCGCCCGGGCGCAGCAGGGTGCGGCTCACGATGTCCAGCGCCTGCGAGGCCCCCACCGTGGTGATGATCTGCGCGGGCGCGGCCTGGATGTTGAGGCTGGCTAGCTTGTCCGACAGGGCCCGCCGCAGGCCCGCGTCACCCGCCGGCTCTCCGTATTGCAAGGAGGCTGCACGCAGCGCAGCCGGCCCCGTGACACGGCGCACGGCCGTGGCAAGAAAAGGCGTCTCCAGCCAGTCAGGCGGGAAGACACCGGTGCCGGGCTGCGGCCCCTCGGCCCGGTTGTGGAACATGGCACGGATCAGCGCCGTGGCATCCACCGGCACTGGCGCTGCTTCGGTGGTTGCCACGGGCGCCGGTGCGCTGCTGCGCCGCGGGGCCAGCACACGCTCGCGGACAAAAAAGCCGCGGTTGCGCCGAGCCACCACCAGACCCTGGGCCAGCAACCGGTCATAGGCGGCCACCACGGTAGACGGGCTTACGCCCTGCTGCTCGGCGCACAGGCGCACCGAAGGCAGGCGGCTACCGGGTGCGAGCAGGCGGTCGCGGATGCGCTGGGCGTAACGGCCGGCCAGCTGTTCGGCCAGGCTCTGGGCGGCGCCGGGACTGAGCATGGGATCTCCTGTGGATCGGACTGTGTTGCCTGTCGCAGCAATACAGTTTGGGAATTTGTCGGAGAAACTGTACTGCAAGTGTGCTGGTCTGTCACCTAGAGTCAAGACCATGACTACGTCCACCATCGACACGACCCGCCGCGGCTACGCACTCGGCCTGCTGGGTGTGGCGGTCTTTGCGCTCACCCTGCCCATGACCCGCCTGGCCACCGGCACACCCGAAGCGCCGCAGCTCGCTGGCCTCTACATCGCCGCCGGCCGCGCCGTGGTGGCGGCCGCGCTCTCGGCCCTCTTCCTGCTGGCCGTGCGTGCGCCGCGACCCACGCGCGCGCAATGGCAGGCCCTGGCCTGGGTGGCACTGGGCGTGGTCTTCGGTTTCCCCATCTGCACCTCGATCGCCATGCGCCATGTGGAGGCCGTGCACGCCAGCGTGATCGTGGGTGTGCTGCCCCTGGCCACGGCGGCCGTGGCTGCGCTGCTGCAGGGCCAGCGGCCTTCGGCCGGTTTCTGGCTCTGTGCGCTGGCCGGCACGGGCCTGGTGGTGACGTTTGCCGTCCTGCACTCGGGCGGCGCGGGCTTGAGCCTGCACCCGGCCGACGGGCTGCTGCTGCTGGCCATGCTCTGCGCCGCCGTGGGTTACGCCCACGGCGCGCGTCTCGCTCAAAAGATGCCCGCCACACATGTGATCTGCTGGGCCCTGCTGCTGTCCCTGCCCCTGACCTTGCCGCTCACGCTGTGGACCTGGCCGCAGGCCCCGGTCAGCGCCGCGGCCTGGGGCGGCTTCGCCTACACAGCGGTGTTTTCCATGTGGCTGGGCTTTTTCGCCTGGTACCAGGGCCTGGCCCTGGGCGGCACGGTGCGCGTGAGCCAGTTGCAGCTGCTGCAACCCTTCATCTCCATGCTCTTCGCCGTGCCCCTGCTGGGCGAGACCCTGGATGCGCTCACCCTGGGCTGCGGCCTGGCCGTGATCGCCCTGGTCTACGCCGGGCGCAAAATGCCGGTGCATACATTGCCCCGCCCCCTCACCCCGCAAGGAAAAACCTCATGAATGCGCGCCTGTCCTCCTCCCCCTGGGTGCTGTCCGGACGCGCCGCGCTGATGAACCCCTCGGTGCTGCGTGAACTGCTCAAGCTCACCGAACAACCCGGCATCATCAGCTTCGCGGGTGGCCTGCCCTCGCCCAAGACCTTCCCGGTAGCCGAGTTCGAACAGGCCTGCGCGCGCGTGCTGCGCGACGATGCCCATGCCGCCCTGCAGTACGCGGCCAGCGAAGGTTACGGCCCTCTGCGCGAGTGGGTGGCCGCCAGCCTGCCCTGGAAGGTGGACCCGGCCCAGGTGCTCATCACCACCGGTTCGCAGCAGGGCCTGGACCTGGCAGCCAAGG
>CAUPRZ010000074.1:0-8215 GCA_963513855.1 uncultured Hylemonella sp. | reverse complement strand
CGTCTGGTCTGGCGTGGTCTCCTTCATCGCCTACAAGATTGTCGATCTGACCATCGGTCTGCGCGTCAGCGAAGAAGACGAGCGTCAAGGTCTGGACATCACGGCCCACGGCGAAACCGCCTACAACCGTTAATTGAGCAATGGTCTGCAGCTGTCCCTCGGGGCGGCTGCCGGCCGGAGCAGCGAGAGTCTCCTCTGGTTCAGGCCCGCAAGAGCTACGGCTCGAGCGGGCCCTTTTTCCGGACTGGCCTGGCCAGGGCAAAACTGCCCTGACCGGGCCTTAGTCATTTGGGGGCCGCAGCTGCCGTTAACATCAGAGCATGTTGACCCTGAAAGACCTCACCGAGCGCGTACGCCAGGCCGCCGCAGCCGGCACGCCGCTGCGCATCCGCGGCGGCGGCAGCAAGGACTTCTACGGCCAGAGCCTGCAAGGCGAGGTGCTCGACACCCGGGGGCTGAGTGGCATCGTCAATTACGAACCCAGCGAACTCGTGGTCACCGTGCGTTCTGGTACCTCCCTGGCCGAGCTGGAGGCGGCACTGGATGAACAGGGCCAATACCTGCCCTTCGAACCTCCGCTTTTTGCGCAGGACGGTGCCGTGGCCACCGTCGGTGGCATGGTGGCCGCAGGCCTCAACGGCCCGGCGCGTGCCAACGTGGGCGCTGTGCGTGATTACGTGCTGGGTGCGCAACTGCTCAACGGCCAGGCCGAGCTGCTGACTTTTGGTGGTCAGGTCATGAAAAACGTGGCGGGTTACGACGTTTCGCGCCTGCTGGCCGGCTCCATGGGCACGCTGGGGCTCATCGTCGAGGTCTCGCTCAAGGTGCTGCCGCGTGCGGTGGCCGAGGCCACCCTGGTATTCGAGCTGGACGAGGCCCGCGCCCTGCAGCAGCTCAACGCCTGGGGCGCCCTGCCCCTGCCGGTCAATGCCTCCGCCTGGCACGAGGGTGCGCTCATGGTCCGCTTGCGCGGTGCCCAGGCCGCCGTGGCCGCAGCGCAAAAAAGCATGGGGGGGACGGTGCTGGAAGCAGCACAGGCTGCGCAGCTGTGGAACGCGCTGCGTGAACAGAGTGCGTCCTTCTTCCAGCTGGCCGAAGGCGAGGCCCTGATGCGTCTGAGCGTGCCTGACACGGCCCCGCCGCTGGGTCTGGGGCCCACGCTGATCGAATGGGGCGGCGCCCAGCGCTGGCTCAAGTTGCCGCTGGCGGCCACCCAGCAGGCCATACCTGCGGGCCTGCCGGGTCACGCCACGCTGTTCCGCGGCGGCGACAAGAGCCAGGGCGTGTTCACGCCCCTGGCCGCGCCGCTGGACCGCATCACGCGCGAACTCAAGAAGCAGTTCGACCCAGCCGGTATCTTCAACCGCGGCCGTCTCTACCCTGATTTTTAAGCCGTCATGCAAACCACGCTTGCGCCCGAGTTCAAGCACAGCGCTGACGGCCTGGCGGCCGAGGCCATCCTGCGCAAATGTGTGCACTGCGGTTTCTGCACAGCCACCTGCCCCACCTACCAGCTGCTCGGTGATGAACTTGATGGCCCGCGCGGTCGTATCTACCTCATCAAGCAGGTGCTCGAAGGCACGGTGCCCACACGCAAGACCCAGCAGCATCTGGACCGCTGCCTTACCTGTCGCAACTGCGAGAGCACCTGTCCCAGCGGCGTGCAGTACGGCGCACTGGTGGACATCGGCCGCAAGATCGTTGAAGACAAGGTGCCGCGCCCGGCGAGCGAACGTTTTGTGCGCTGGGCGCTCAAGGAGGGCCTGACCTCACCGCTGTTCGCCCCGGCCATGAAGATGGGCCAGCTCGTGCGCAGCCTCTTGCCGGCGACGCTCCAGGCCAAAGTGCCAGCGAAGCAGGACGCCGGCACCTGGCCCACCCGCACCCACGCGCGCAAGGTGCTGATGCTTGCGGGTTGCGTGCAGCCGGCTATGCTGCCCAATATCAACAGTGCCACCGCGCGCGTGCTCGACGCCGCCGGCATCGAGACCGTGGTGGCCGAAAAAGCAGGTTGCTGCGGCGCCGTGAAGTTCCACCTCAACGACCAGGACGGCGGCCGTACCCAGATGCGGACCAACATCGACGCCTGGTGGCCGCACGTTGAGGCGGGTGTGGAGGCCATCGTCATGAACGCCTCGGGCTGCGGCGTCACCGTCAAGGACTACGGCCACCTGCTGCAGGATGACCCGGTCTATGCCACCAAGGCACAGCGCATCAGCGAATTGACCCGGGACCTCAGCGAACTGCTGCCTGAACTCGTGGACACGCTGCGCGACAAGGTGCAGGCCCGGGCCGGCCAGATTGCTTTTCACCCGCCCTGCACCCTGCAGCACGGCCAGAAGCTGCGCGGCGGTGTGGAGCGTTACATGAGCGAGCTGGGTTTCAGGATCCAGACCTGCCGTGTGGAGCCTCATCTGTGCTGTGGCTCGGCGGGCACCTACTCCGTGCTCAACCCCAAACTGGCCTACGAGCTGCGCGATCGCAAGCTTGCGAACCTGGGTGAGATGCAGCCAACGGCGATTGCTTCAGCCAATATCGGCTGCATCACCCATCTGCAAAGCGGTACAGACACGCCGGTGCAGCACTGGGTGGAGCTGCTGGACCAGGCGCTGCGGCCAGCGCAGGCCTGAGGTCGGGCCTGTTCAGGCCGCGAGTGCGGCCTCGATATCCCGGGTCAGGCTGGCGGGCTTGTCGGTCGGGGCGTAACGCTTGAGCACGCGGCCGTCCTTGCCGATCAGGAACTTGGTGAAATTCCATTTGATGGCCTTGGTGCCCAGGAAGCCCGGGGCTTCTTTGGTGAGCCATTGGTACAGCGGGTGGGCGCCGCCGCCGTTGACCTCGATCTTGGCCATCATGGGAAAGCTCACGCCGTAGTTGAGCTGGCAGAAACTGGCGATCTCGTCGTTGCTGCCCTTGTCCTGGGCGCCGAACTGGTTGCAGGGAAAGCCCAGCACCACCAGACCTTTTTCGCCAAAACTTTTGTGCAATTCCTCCAGCCCGGCGAACTGCGGCGTGAAACCGCAGGCACTGGCGGTGTTGACGATCAGCATGACCTGGCCCTTGAACTGGTTCAGGGCCACAGGCTTGCCGCCGATCTGTTCGGCCTCGAAATCGTAAACAGTCGTCATGGTGTGTGGGGGTGCTGCGGGTGGAAGGCACATGCTAGCACCGCAGCCGGCGCCGTCAGGCGGGTGCCGGTGTGCGCGCCGCCAGCAAGGCGGCCAGCAGGATCAGTGCCCCGCCCAACAGGGTGCGGGCCGAGAGCTCGGCCGCCCCCAGGGCCACGGCAGAGACGCTGGCAAACACCACCTCGGTCAGCATGATCAGCGCCGTGCTGGCGGCGGGCAGACGTGCGGCGCCGTACTGCAGGCCCAGGTTGGCGCCCAGGAAGGCCAAGGCGGTGAGCAGCACCAGCCCGACCCAGCCCAGGGCCGGTGCGGGCGGCAGGGTAGCCAAGCCGAGGGACTGGCTCAGCAGGGCCACGCCAGCGGCCAGCAGGGTGCCGCCAGCGAACATGGCCACCATGCGTGCCTCGTCGGCCGTGTCCTTGAGCTTGAGCAGCAGCACATTGGTCAGCGCAAAGCAGAAACCGCCGACCAGGGCCAGCCAGTCGGGTAGGTTGACGGGCAGGGGCCAGGGCGAATCGGGTGTCTTGAGCACGATGGCCACCCCCGCCAGGGCCAGCGCCAGGCGCAGCAGGGCCCAGGCCTGGGGTCGTTCACCCAGCAGGGCCCAGGCCAGTAGCACGGACCACACGGGCATGAGGTAGAACAACAGCACCACCCGCACCACGTCGCCCACGGTGATCGCCCAGTTGAAACCGACGTTGGTCAGACCTGAAGCGCAGGCCAGCAAGAGCAGCAGAGGGTGGCGCAGAAAGTGGCGCCAGACCATGGGGCGCCAGGCCAGCAGGCCGATCAGGCACACACCGTAGATCAGGGCCGTGGACCACAGCGGGTGCAGGCCATCCGCTTCGAGCAGGCGGAAGGGGTACCAGGAGACGCCCCAGACGAAGGCGTTGAGCACCAGGGCCCAGGCGGCGAGCTGCGTTTTCATGAAACCTCAGGCTGCGCAGCAGCCATCAACCATGCAGGTTGTCGTTGCGCGCGATCTCGAGCAGGTGCTCGACTTCCTCGGGGTGGTTGCGCACATTGCTCTCGTGCCAGCGTTTGATCAGCCACATGAAACCCGCGACCAGCAGGCCGAAACCGGTGATGGCCGCAAAGGCCGAGAGGCCCATGCCGGTGGAGAAGCTGTAGAGGAAACCCAGGCCCAGGATGCAGGCCTGTTCGTTGAAGTTCTGCACGGCGATGGAACGGCCCGCGCCCATGAGGTTGTGGCCGCGGTGCTGCAGCAGCGCGTTCATGGGCACCACGAGGAAACCGCCCAGGCCGCCAAGCAGCACGAGGAAAGGCGCGGCCAGCCAGACGTTGTCGATGAAGTTGAGCAGGATGACCAGCAGGCCCATGGCGATGCCCAGGGGCATGAGGCGTGGTGCGTCTTCCAGTTTCATGCGCATCGAGGCCACCACGGCGCCCACGGCCGTACCGATGGCCACCACGCCCACGAGCGAAGAGGCCTGGGTGACGCTGTAGCCCAGTGCGGCCGCGGCCCAGGCCAGCACGATGTAGCGCAGATTGCCGCTCACGCCCCAGAAGAGCGTGGTGGTGGAGAGCGAGATCTGGCCCAGGCGGTCCTGCCAGAGGCGCGTGTTGCAGCGCCAGAAGTCCGGTAGCAGAGCCAGCGGGCTCTTGGGCATGGGGCGCATCTCCACGCCCGTGTGCGGGATGCGTGTGTTGAACCAGGCCGCGAGCAGGTAGACGAGGATGAGCACGGCGATGGCTGCCTCGGGGGCGCTGTCGATGCCGGTCTCGAACAGGGGCAGGTCGATCCCCAGCAGCATGTGCGAGATGGCCGGGCCCACCAGCTGGCCGCCCAGCAGCACGCCCAGGATGATGGAGGCGATGGTCAGGCCCTCGATCCAGCCATTGGCCTTGACCAGCTGCGAGGCCGGCAGCAGCTCGGTGAGGATGCCGTACTTGGCCGGCGAATAGGCCGCAGCCCCCAGGCCCACGATGGCATAGGCCATCAGCGGATGGGTGCCGAATAGCATCATGAGGCAGCCGATGATCTTGATGCCGTTGCTGATCAGCATGACCTTGCCTTTGGGCAAGGCGTCAGCAAAAGCGCCCACGAAGGGCGCCAGGATCACGTAGAAGAGAGCAAACATCGGCACCAGCGCCGCCTGCTGCCACTCGGGTGCGCCCGAGGTGCGCAGCAGTTGCACGGCCCCGACGAACAACGCGTTATCAGCCAGCGAGCTGAAGAACTGCGCCGACATGATGGTGTAAAAACCGCGTTTCATGGACGGGGGGAAGCGGGCGGAGCCGGGGCAGAGTTGTTGTTGTGAAAAACCAATCGACGCCGGGTTATAGCATGCCGGCCGATGTCACAATTCCAAGTCTGTGATTGCCCGCTCCTCTTCATGCCGCGTCCGATACAAGCCCTGATCCATCTTGCCGCCCTGCGCCACAACCTGGCGCGCGCGCGCAGCGCCAGTCCCGATGCACGGGTCTGGGCCGTGGTCAAGGCCAACGCCTACGGGCACGGCATCGAGCGTGTTTATGAGGGCCTGCGCGGGGCCGACGGCTTTGCCCTGCTGGACCTGGCCGAGGCCTCCACGCTGCGCGCCCTGGGCTGGCGCGGCCCCATCCTGCTGCTGGAAGGCGTGTTCGATCAGCGCGACCTGGAGCTGTGCTCGCGCCTGGACCTCTGGCATGTGGTGCACCACGAGGAGCAGATCGACATGCTCGCCGTGCACAAGACCCATGTGCCGCACCGTGTGTTCCTCAAGATGAACAGCGGCATGAACCGCCTGGGCTTTCGGCCCGCGCAGTACCGCGCGGCCTGGACACGGCTCAATGCCCTGCCGCAGGTGGACGAAATTTCCCTCATGACCCACTTCAGCGATGCCGACGGCCCGCGCGGCGTGGCGCAGCAGCTGGCCGCTTTTGAAGATGCTACGCGTGACTTGCCCGGTGAGCGCAGCTTGAGCAACAGCGCCGCCATCCTGCGCCATATGGGGCCGCAGGCGGCCCTGCGCTCGGACTGGATCCGCCCCGGCATCCTGCTCTACGGCGCCTCGCCTGACCATCCTGAAAACAATGCGACGCATTGGGGCCTGCAGCCCACCATGACCCTGCGCTCGCGCCTGGTGGGCGTGCAGCAGTTGCAGGCCGGCGAAAGCGTGGGCTACGGCTCCCAGTTCACCGCGCCCGGTCCCATGCGCATCGGCGTCGTGGCCTGCGGTTATGCCGACGGTTATCTGCGCTGCAGCGTGGACGCACCCGTGCTGGTCGACGGCGTGCGCACACGCACCGTGGGCCGTGTGAGCATGGACTTGCTCACCGTGGACCTCACGCCCGTGCCGGTCGCCGGCATCGGCGCCGAAGTCACCCTCTGGGGCCAGGCCAGCAACGGTGCCTTGTTGCCCATCGACGAAGTGGCCCAGGCCGGTGGCAGCGTGGGTTACGAGCTGATGTGTGCGCTGGCGCCGCGGGTGCCGGTGGAGGTGTTGGCATGAAGTACGTGCCCATCCCCATTGCCATGTTGCCCGTGGGCAAGCCGCTGCCGGTCAATGTCTGGAACCCCGAGGGGGTGCTGTTGCTGCGCAAAGGCCAGCCCATCGTCTCCGAGCAGCACCGCGACAAGCTCTACGACCACCAGGCCTCCACCACCGAGAGCGAGGCCCAGGCCTGGCAGCGCTCCTACGAACGGATGGTCCACACCCTGCTCATGGAGGGTGTGGACGTGGAGATGATCGCGCGTTTGCCCATGCCCAGTGCCATCCGCGAGCGCGATTACATGGTCGGCGAGCAGCTCAACGGCGGCTGGCTGGACCTGCAGGAGGTGCTGCGCGGCATCCTCTACCAGGGGGGGCTGGCGCTCAACCCGCTGCCGCGGCTGGCGGCACTGGAGAACAAGGCGCGTGCTTTGCTCAAGCACGATCCCGACGACAGCTTCTTCTGCCTGTTCCAGGCCCTGGCCGACAGCAGCCTGGGCTATTGCGCCACGCACGCCCTGCTGTGTGCCTGCATCTGCGAGACCGCGGCCCAGAAGCTGGGTTTCAACGAGCAGCAGCGCCAGTCGCTCATGAGCGGGGCGCTGACCATGAACATCGGCATGGCACGCGAGCAGGATGTGCTGGCGCGCCAGAGCGATGCGCCCACACCCGAGCAGCGCCAGCTCATCAAAGAGCATCCGGAGCGCAGCGTCAGGATCCTGAGCGGGCTGGGCATCGAGGACGCGGAGGAGCTGGACCTGGTGCGCTGGCACCACCAGCCCGACAGTCCCGAGGGCATGCCCCACAACCTGCAAGCGCGCCGTCTGCTGAGCATGACCGACATCTTTGTGGCCAAGATGGCCTCGCGTCGCACGCGTGAGGCGCTCTCACCGCTGGAGTCGGCCAAGTCCATCTATCTGCAGACCGAGAAGGAAGTCACGGCTTCGGTGGGGGCGGCCCTGGCCACGGCCATCGGCTTCTATCCGCCCGGCACCTATGTGCGCCTGGTCAGCGGCGAGACCGCCGTGGCCGTGCAGCGTGGCCAGCGCGCCAACACCCCCTGGGTGACCATCGTGGTCGATAAAAACGGCATGCCGACGCTGAACTACCACTGCCTGGACACCAGCGACCCGGCCCACGCCATCGCGGCGCCCATGCTGTTTCGCAGCGGCAAGGTGTCGGTAAATGTGGAGCGCGTGCGGCGTGCGCGGGAAAAGATCCGCGGCTGATCAGCCCAACCCTCTCAAGCCAGTTTGATCAGCACGACGCCGGCACAGACCAGCACGGCCGAAGCCAGGCGCAGCCGGCTTATGCCCTCGTGCAGGAAAAAGACGCCAATCAGCGCGGCAAAGACGATGGAGCTTTCGCGCAGTGCCGCCACGCTGGCAATAGGCGCCTGCGTCATGGCCCAAAGCACCAGGCTGTAGGCGCCCAGCGTGCCTGCGCCGCCCAGCAGCATCGTGCGCCAGGCGCCAGCGGTGGGCTGCAGCACCGTGCGGCCGCGCCGCAACAGCACCAGGGGGACGAACAAGGCGGCCGTGAGGATAAAAAGCCAGACCGTGTAGGCCAGGGCATGGCCAGCCAGGCGTACGCCCTGGGCATCGACCAGGGTGTAGAGCGTGATCACGACGGCATTGGCCAGCGCGGCCAGTG
>CAUPRZ010000073.1:0-8239 GCA_963513855.1 uncultured Hylemonella sp. | reverse complement strand
GTTTTCCAGGCCAAAGGGCGAGCCGATGGCCATGACCCATTCACCGACCTTGAGACGGTTCACGTCGCCGACCTTCACAGCAGGCAACCCTGTGGCCTCGATCTTCACCACAGCGACATCGGTGCGCTTGTCCGCGCCCACGATGCGGGCCTTGAATTCACGCTTGTCGGGCAGGGTCACCAGCACCTCGTCGGCGCCCTCGACCACATGCGCATTGGTCATGATGTAACCATCGACCGAGAGGATGAACCCCGAGCCCACACCCCGCGGCTGCTCCTCCTGCTGGGGCCGACCCGAGCGCGGGGTCTGGCGCGGCACATTGGGCGGCACGGGCAGGCCGAAGCGGCGGAAGAACTCCAGCATCTCCTCGTCCACGCCCTCCTCGCCTCCACGCGCACTGACCTTCTCCAGCGTGCGGATGTTGACCACCGAGGGACCGACCTGATCCACCAGCTCGGTGAAGTCGGGCAGACCCCGGTTCTGGGCAGCCTGAGCCGCCGCCGGGACGGGCAGACACAACGCGGCCAGGGACAGAAGCAGGGCCGTGGCCCAGACTGGGACAGGTAGACGGGACACAGGCAGGGATGCAGCCGGGACAGACATGGAAGACCTCATCGTCAGTTTGTCAAAAGATTAGCGCAAAAACAAAGTTGAGCACACAGCGCAGGCCTCAGGGCAGGCGCTCCAGCCCCTGGGCAAAAGCCTGCAGCGTCTGGGCCGGCACCTCACCCACCAGGGTCAGCCACCAGGCTGCACCCGCACCACGCCCGCGCTGCACCAGCGCATGGGTAGCACCCATGGCCTGCAGACCTTCCTGCTGGTGCCGCCGCGGATCGTAGGGTTCGATGAACAGGGAGACCGAAGCCAGTCCATCGGAGAACACCCACTGCAGAGCATCACCACCGGCCGGCGCAGGCCGGCGATAGCAGCTCATGGGACGAAAACCCGGCACCTCCTGCGCCAGCTTCCAGCCCTCGGCCTGCGGCGTGGTCTTGACCAGGGCCGGGGTCTCCACCCTGTAGCCCTCGGTGTCTCCCATCATGCGTTTGAGCTTATCCATGCTCACCGGTGCATCGAGCTGCAGTTCGGAGAAAACCACCTGCTCCAGCACACGCCCCTGGGCATCCAGGGTCTGCATCTTGACCATCAGGCCGGTCTTTTTCTCGCTCCAGATGCGGTAGCCGAAGCGCAGGCCATCACGCGGTTTGAGCAACACGATGTCGGCCTCGAAACCCGCCACGCGCTCACCGCCCTGGGCGCTGCCACTGTAGTACTGCTCGATGGCTGCATCGACCGATTTCAGCAGCTGCGGAAACAGCCCCAATGATTCCCGTTTCTCAACCACCGCCACCCGGCTCTGCGGCGAGAAGGTGATGACCTCGTCGTTACGACGGAAAGTGGAGCGCGGCGTGCCGGTCAGGGCCTCCACCCGTTCCATCTGCTGGCGACCGTCGCAGATGTGCCAGACCCGCGCGCTCGACATGGCACCGCCCGAGGACACCACCAGGGTGCCGATGTAGGCGCGCTGGCGCGAAGCCTCGTGCATGCGCTGCAGCCATTCGGAAATGCTGCGCTCACCCGCGCCAAGCGTATCAGCCCCCGCCGGCACCAGCCCCAGGAGTAGGACCAGCGACAAAAGCAGGCGCAAGAAGTTGTAGGGTTTCATGCCCGATCCATCCGTTCAGCGCGCCGGACGCTCAAACGTGGCATTGCGCAGAAAACCGGCCGGCATCTGCAGCGCAGAAGTCCCGCCCTGCTGCTGATGGGCTGCGATCAGCTGGTCCAGACGTGGATCGCGGATCATCACCGGCACCTCGGCCACAGCCGGGAGAGAAACCTCCGGTGCAGTGGCCAGCTGCGGTGCCTGCGGCCCGGCCGGTAGCCCCACAAGCTGCCAGCCCAGCACAGCGACCACCGCCAAGGAACACAACCCCGCCACCAGCTTCCAGCGCCAGACGGCCTCATTGGCCGGGGCCGGCAGGGCCTGCGGCAGCGCAGCCGGGAGAACGGCCACACGGGGCCGCTCCTGCACCAGCCGTGTACGCAGTCGGGCAACAAAAGCTTCGTCATGCGCACCCACCGCCGCAGCGCTGCCCTTGCGCATCACCTCGCCCAGCAACTGATAGTCGTGCCAGCAGGCACGTGCCTGCGGCTCAGCCTGCAAGGCGTCCACGGCACGGACAAATTCCGCACCCGCGAGCTCGCCGTCGGCCAGGGCCGACAGCAGTTCGCGGGCGTGTTCGACCTGAAGTTTGGGATCTTCTTGCATATCTGTTCCTACCAACGTTTGCCGGTCTGCCGGTCCAGCATGGGGCGCACCCGCGCCGAGATGGCCTCACGGGCCCGGAAGATGCGCGAACGCACGGTCCCGATCGGGCAAGCCATGACAGCAGCGATGTCCTCGTAGCTCAAGCCCTCGATCTCGCGCAGGGTCACGGCCTGGCGCAAATCCTCAGGCAGGGCCTCCAGGGCCGCCTGGACGGCTTCCGCGATTTCGCGCGCTGCCAGCAACGTTTCCGGCGTTTCCTCGGCTATTGGTTCGTTCCCGGGCCGGAAAGTTTCATCGTCATCACCATCGGGCCGCAGGGCGGCCTCGGTCACCAGCGGGTCGTGCTTGAGATCCAGCAGGGTCTTCTTGGCCGTGTTGACGGCAATGCGGTAAAGCCAGGTGTAGAACTGGGCTTCACCACGGAACTGGTGCAGAGCCCGGTAGGCGCGGATGAAGCTTTCCTGGGCAATGTCCTCGACCAGGTCGACATCGCGCACCATACGCCCGATCAGGCGCTGGATACGACGCTGGTACTTGATGACCAGCAGCTCGAAAGCCCGGTCGTCACCGGCCACGGTACGCGCGACCAGTTGGGCGTCACTGTCACCTGGCGCGGGGGGCAAGGTATCCGTCAAACCCGGACCTCCGGCCCCGCCAGCGCATCGGCTACCGGGGCTGCAAAAACTGCACGCCGCAAGCTGTCCCAGAACAGCGGCGCCGCAGCACGCTCAACCCAGAGCCAGACCCTTGGGCCTTCTTGGGGCCGGAATTCAAGCAGCAGACCCTGCTGCCAGTCCAGCCGTGCACGCACGCTGCCCGTCCGGCCTGCGCCCTCTTCCCAGCGCCAGGACAGGCCGTCCCAGACCAGTTGCCCCCGGGGCGGATGCAGAGTGGCCCAGGCAGCCAGCCCCCCCACCAGCAGGCAGAGCAGCGGCATCAGCAAGCGCCAGCCATCGGACAGCAGCGATTGCCAAGCCCAGGCCGCACAGGCCAAACCCGCCAGCAGAGCGGGCAGCAGGTACAGCAGGGTGCGCATGGAAGAACGCCCCACCGGATAGGAAACCGCTGGGGCGCTGTGCATAGGGCGGGCTAGGGACGCGTCAGACGCGTTTGAATACCAGGGTACCGTTGGTTCCGCCGAAGCCGAAGTTGTTCTTGACTGCAACATCGATCTTCACATCCCGCGCGGTATTGGCGCAGTAATCGAGATCGCACTCCGGATCCTGGTTGAAGATGTTGATGGTGGGCGGGCTCTTCTGCTCGTGCACGGCGAGTACCGTGAACACCGATTCGATGCCGCCGGCACCGCCCAGCAGATGGCCGGTCATGGACTTGGTCGAATTGACCAGGGTCTTTTTGGCGTGGTCACCCAGGGCTGCCTTGATGGCGTTGGTCTCGTTGAGGTCACCCAGAGGCGTGGAGGTGCCGTGTGCGTTCAGATAGTCCACCTGGTCGGCGTTCACACCGGCATTACGCAAGGCACCCAGCATGGCACGGCGCGGGCCGTCCATGTTCGGCGCCGTCATGTGACCGGCATCGGCACTCATGCCAAAACCCGACAGCTCGGCGTAGATCTTGGCGCCACGGGCCTTGGCGTGTTCGTATTCCTCGAGCACCAGCACACCCGCGCCCTCGCCCAGCACGAAGCCGTCGCGGTCCTTGTCCCAGGGGCGCGAAGCCGTCTTGGGATCGTCGTTGCGGGTCGACAGCGCACGCATGGAGGCGAAACCGCCGATGCCCAGCGGGGACACCGTGGATTCGGCACCGCCGGCGATCATCACGTCGGCGTCACCGTACTCGATCAGGCGACCGGCTTGGCCGATGCTGTGCAAGCCCGTGGTACAGGCCGTCACGATGGCCAGGTTAGGCCCCTTGAAGCCGTAACGGATCGAGACGTGGCCCGAGATCATGTTGATGATCGAGGCGGGCACAAAAAACGGCGAGATGCGGCGCGGGCCACGGCTGACGTATTCGGTATGCGTTTCCTCGATCAGCGGCAGGCCACCGATGCCCGAGCCGATCAGGCAGCCGATGCGCACGGCCTCCTCATCGCCCAAGGCTTCCCCCGTCTTCAGACCGGCATCCTCGACCGCCTGCATCGCTGCGGCGACGCCGTAGTGGATGAAGGTGTCCATCGTGCGCGCTTCCTTGCTGCCGATGTACTTCTCCAGCTCGAAACCTTTGACTTCGCCGGCAAACTTGCAGGCAAAGGCACTGGCATCGAACTTGGTGATCAGGTCAATGCCCGAGCGGCCGGCCAGCAGATTGGACCAGGACTCGGCCACGGTATTGCCGACCGGGCTGATACAGCCCAAACCGGTGACGACGACGCGACGACGGGACATAGATTTCTGTGCAAGCTAGGAATGGAGACCACCGCAAGCGGAAAGTGCCGGAAAGATGGGCAGACCGCTTGCAGAGTGAAGACGCGACACGGATTCCTCGGCGTGCCGCTGACAGGCCATCAGGCCTTCTGGTGCGCCTTGGCGTAGTCGATGGCGTTCTGCACCGTCGTGATCTTCTCGGCGTCTTCGTCCGGGATCTCGATGCCGAATTCGTCTTCCAGGGCCATCACCAGTTCCACGGTGTCCAGGGAGTCAGCGCCCAGATCAGCTACGAAAGCCTTTTCGCTGATCACTTGGGACTCTTCCACACCGAGTTGTTCGGCAATGATTTTTTTGACGCGTGCTTCGATATCGCTCATGTGTTCCCTCAGAGGGTTATAGATGAATCCGTCATTCTAGCTGGCCCGAGGAGTGTTTCCCGGGTTGGCGGCCGTACGGACAAATCGGCCTGTTGCTCGTCTACTTTTCTTACATGTACATGCCGCCGTTGACGTGCAGTTCCTGCCCCGTCACGTAAGCCGCCTGGGGTGAGGCCAGATAGGCCACGGCATGCGCAATGTCGGCCGGCTTGCCCAGATGGCCCAGAGGGATTTGACCCAACAGTGCCTTCTGCTGCTCGTCGGGCAAGTGGGCCGTCATGTCGGTCTCGATGAAGCCCGGCGCAACACAGTTGACCGTGACGTTGCGTGAGCCCAGTTCACGCGCCAAGGCGCGTGTCATGCCGGCCACGCCGGCCTTGGCCGCCGCGTAATTAGCCTGGCCCGGGTTGCCCGAGGCACCCACCACCGAGGTGATGCTGATGATGCGGCCATAACGCTGTTTCATCATGGTCCGCATCACGGCGCGGCTCATGCGGAACACGGCCTTGAGGTTGGTGTCCAGCACCTCGTCCCACTCCGTGTCCTTCATGCGCATGGCCAGGTTGTCACGTGTGATGCCGGCATTGTTGACCAGCACATGCAGGGCACCGTACTCTTTGACAATGGCGTCAATGGCGGCCTCGCAGCCTGCAGCATCGTTGACATTGAGCGTGACGCCCTTGCAGCCCGCATGGGCCGCCAGCGCGGCACTGATCTTGGCCGTTCCCTCGTCGCTGGTCGCCGTGCCGATGACCTTGAGCCCACGCTGCGCCAGTTCGTGCGCAATGGCCGCGCCGATGCCGCGCGAGGCGCCCGTGACCAGGGCGACCTGGCCTTCGAATTTCATGTCGCTCATGCCAGTTGTCCTTTCACTTCTGCCAGCGTCGCCGGGTCCAGCAGGGGCAGGCCCGTCAGCTCGGCGTCGATGCGCTTGACCATACCGGCCAGCACCTTGCCCGGGCCGCATTCCACGATATGGGTGATGCCATGCGCCTTGATGGCCTGCACACACTCGACCCAGCGCACCGGGCCGAAAGCCTGGCGGTACAGGGCGTCACGGATGCGGTCGGCATCTACTTCCACCGCCACGTCGATGTTGTTGATCAGGGTGATCTGCGGTGCACCAAATTCCACCTCTTCCAGCCGCTCCCGCAGCTTCTCGGCTGCCGGCTTCATGAGGCTGGAATGGAAAGGTGCCGAGACCGGCAGGGGCAGTGCGCGCTTGGCGCCGTTGGCCTTGAGCACCTCGCAGGCCTTCTCGACCGCGGCCTTGGAACCGGCAATCACGGTCTGACCTGCGTCATTGAAGTTCACGGCCTCAACCACCTCATTCGAACCCGGGCCGAAAGACTGCAACGCCTCGGTGCAGCCTGCGATCACCTTGGCGGCCTCCATGCCCAGAATGGCGGCCATGGCGCCCGTGCCCACGGGCACGGCTTCCTGCATAGCTTGAGCGCGAAAGCGCACCAGGGGAACCGCCTGCTTCAGCGTCAACACACCGGCGGCCACCATGGCGGAGTACTCACCCAGGGAATGGCCGGCCACGGCCTGGGGCGCCACACCGGTTTCGGCCATCCAGACGCGGTAAGCGGCCACAGCGGCCACCAGCATCACGGGTTGGGTGTTGGTGGTCAGCGCCAGGGCCTCCTTGGGGCCGTCCTTGATGAGCTGGGCCACGTTCTCGCCCAAAGCCTCGGAGGCCTCGTGCAGCACTTCGCGCACCTCGGGGTGATCCCCCCAGGCGTCGAGCATGCCGACCGACTGCGAGCCCTGGCCCGGAAACACAAAAGCAAACGGTTTCATGGTGTTGTTCTTTTAGTCTCTTGATTGATGAGGGTGTATCGCAGCTGCCGGACAGGCCGTGACTACATCGTCAGCAGGACCGCGCCCCAGGTGAAGCCGCCGCCCACGCCTTCGAGCATGACCAGATCACCCTTCTTGACGCGACCGCTGCGCACACCTTCGTCCAAGGCCAGCGGTATCGATGCGGCCGAGGTATTGCCGTGCTGGTCCACCGTGACGATGACCTTGTCCATGGGCAGCTTCAGCTTCTTGGCCGTGCTCTGCATGATGCGGATATTGGCTTGGTGTGGGATCAGCCAGTCGATCTCTGACTCCTGCTTGCCAGCCTTGGCCAGTACGGCGCGCGCCGCGTCTTCGAGCACACCCACGGCCAGCTTGAAGACGGCCTGGCCGTCCATCTTGAGGAAGGGGTCACCCAACACCTGCCCACCCGAGACGTGGCCCGGCGTGCACAGAATGCCCACGTGTTTGCCATCGGCATGCAGGTCGCTGGCCAGGATGCCCGGCTCATCCGAAGCCTCCAGCACCACAGCGCCAGCGCCGTCGCCGAACAGCACGCAGGTCGTGCGATCCTTGAAATCGATGATGCGCGAGAACACCTCGGCACCCACCACCAGCGCCTTGCTGGCCGCACCGGTCTGGATCATGGCATCGGCCACGCTCAGGGCGTAGACAAAACCGCTGCAGACCGCCTGCACGTCGAAGGCCGCGCAGCCATTCGCGCCAATCTTGTTTTGCAGGATGCTGGCCACGGAGGGGAAAACCATGTCGGGCGTCGAGGTCGCCACGATGATCAGGTCCAGCTCGCTGGCCTTCACACCCGCCGCCTCCAGGGCACGGCGCGCGGCTTCGGTGCCCAGG
Organism: uncultured Hylemonella sp.; assembly: GCA_963513855.1. Lineage (GTDB taxonomy): Bacteria > Pseudomonadota > Gammaproteobacteria > Burkholderiales > Burkholderiaceae_C > Hylemonella. Next base: position 602 of record CAUPRZ010000073.1, on the reverse strand, counting down.
TCGCTGCTGGTCACGCCGGCTTCGGCAAAATGGCGCGCACGGATGCCGGTGCGCTCCACGATCCACTCGTCGGAGGTCTCGATGCCGTCCTGGGCCAGTTGGGCCGTCAGATCGGCGTTGCTCAAGCGCTTGGGCGGCAGGAAGCTGCCGGTACCGGTGATACGGGAATAGCGTCTCATTGAATATATAGGTATGAGGGGATCCGGGGGCAACCTGAAGGCCCGCCCCGGCTACTCCGCGGCGGCCACGCCGGCCAGCAAGGGAGCGGCATGCGCGATCCGGGCCTGAACCCGTTCGAGCAGCTGGTTCCGGGCTGCATCATACGCGCGGTTCAGGGCCTGCTCAAAAGCCAGCTCGTCGGCTGAGCCATGGCTCTTGAACACCAGCCCGCGCAGGCCCAGCAGGGCCGCGCCGTTGTAGCGCCGGTAATCCATGCGTTTTTTAAGGGCAGAAAGAACAGGATAAGCACAAACTGCGGCCAGTTTGGTGAAGATGCTGCGCGAGAACTCCTGCTTGAGGAAGCTCCCGATCATGCTAGCCATGCCTTCTACGGATTTCAGGGCCACGTTGCCGACAAAACCATCGCAGACGACGATATCGGT
>CAUPRZ010000072.1:0-8295 GCA_963513855.1 uncultured Hylemonella sp. | reverse complement strand
CACCTGCCTCACGCGTGTGATCGAGGGTGTGCCCGACCACAAGGACAGCTACCTCACCCCCGAGGAACAGGCCGCCAACGACCAGTTCACGCCCTGCTGTTCGCGCTCCAAGACGCCACAGCTGGTCCTCGACCTCTGAAGAAAGGGACCCCTTGGGTCCTTTCTTACAATAGCGCCATGACTTTCCTTGAGATGCTGCGCGCGGCCGAGCGCCAAAACAATTCCATGCTCTGTGTGGGCCTGGATCCGGACCCGGCCCGTTTCCCCGGTGCACTCAAGGACGACGCCACAAAGATCTACGACTTCTGCGCTGCCATCGTCGAGGCCACGGCCGATCTGGTGATCGCCTGGAAGCCGCAGATCGCCTATTTCGCCGCGCACCGCGCCGAAGCCCAGCTCGAAAAGCTGGTGGCGCACATGCGCCAGGTCTCGCCCGGCGTGCCCGTGATCCTGGACGCCAAGCGTGGTGACATCGGCAGCACGGCCGAGCAGTACGCCATTGAAGCCTTCGAGCGTTACGACGCCGATGCCGTGACACTCTCGCCCTTCATGGGCTGGGACTCGGTCCAGCCCTATCTCAAGTACGAGGGTAAGGGTGCCTTCCTGCTCTGTCGCACCTCCAACCCCGGCGGGGACGATCTGCAGGCCCAGCGCCTGGCCAGTCTGCCGGGTGAACCCCTGCTCTACGAACACGTGGCGCGCCTGGCCCAAGGGCCGTGGAACCTCAACGGCCAATTGGGCCTGGTCGTGGGTGCCACCTACCCGGCCGAAATCGAACGGGTGCGCGCCGTCGCGCCGACCCTGCCCCTGCTGATCCCCGGCGTGGGCGCCCAGGGCGGTGACGCCGTGGCCACCGTCAAGGCCGGCTGGCGGCCCGATGCACCCATCATCGTCAATTCCTCGCGTGCTGTGCTCTATGCCAGTCAGGGCGCAGACTACGCCGCCGCCGCGCGCCGTGTGGCACAGCAGACGCGCGAGCAGTTGCAAGCCGCACGGGCTTGAAACAAAAAGTAGTGACTGAGTTTTGACGGCTTTGCGAGCGCAAAATCAGGGGCGCACAGGAGACCCACATGAAAACACTGATTCAAAAACTGCCCCTCTGCATCGTGACAGGCGCCATGGCCTTGAGTGGCTGCGCCGTGATCGCCGAACCGCCGCCCGGTCCGGGCCCACGCCAGGAGCGGCGCGACGATGATCGCCGCGGCCGTGGTGATGACCGGCACGATGACAAACATGACAAAAAGCGTGGTGATCGCGACGATGACCGCCGTGGTGGCCGGGACGACGACCGTCGTGGCGGTGGCAGCGTGCAGGTCACGGTTGGTGGCTACTTTGGTGAGCGCCAGCGCGATTCAGTCTATGAGTATTACGGCCAGTCGGCCAAGTCAGGCAAGTGCCCGCCCGGTCTGGCCAAGAAGGGCAATGGTTGCCTGCCCCCGGGACAGGCCAAGAAGTGGAAGCTGGGCCAGCCCCTGCCGCGCGACATCAGCTACCGGCCGGTCGAGGCCGATGTCCGGGTCCGTATCGGCATCCCGCCGGCCGGCTACGAGTTCGTGCGTGTGGCCCAGGACATCCTGATGATCGCGGTCGGCACGGCCATCGTCATCGACGCCATCGAAGACCTGCAGCGCTGATGCGCTGCAGTTGAGGCGAGGCCCGTCAGTGAGAGGCGGGCTTCTCTTCCTTGGTGACCAGCCAGATGCCCCAGCAGACCAGCAGCAGGGCCAGGCCGTTTTTCCATTCGAGGAAACGCTCGTCGAGGAAGAGGGCCGACAACAGGGTGCCGAAGATGGGCACCATGAAGTTGAAGACCGTGATCATGCTCACGCGGTTGTGCTTGAGCAGAATGGTCCAGAGCGAGAAGGCCACCGCGGACAGGGCCACCAGATAGGCCAGCAGCGCCAGCGCGGCGGCACTGGGCAGGCCCAGGTGTCCGCCAAAGGCATACCCCAGCAGCAAGAGGCCAACACCACCGATGCCCAGCTGCCAGCCCGTCAGCACCACCGAATCGATGCGCTGCGAGACCTTCTTGCCGTAGATGCTGGCGGCCGAGAGCACAAAAGCCGCAATGACGATGAAGCCCTCGCCCAGCAGGGTGTTGTCCAGGCTCCGCTGGCTGTCCTGTAAATTAACCGACATCACACCCAGAAAACCGACCACACAGCCCAGCACCTTGTTGTAGCTCAGGCGGTCGTTTTTATAGATGTAGTGGGCCAGCAGCACGCTGAAGAAGGTGCCAGTGGCGTTCATGATCGAGCTCTTCACCCCGGTGGCATAGGCCAGGCCGATGTAGAAGAACACGTACTGCAGGCTGGTCTGCGTCAGGCCGACCAGGGTGACTTGCCCGACAGCGAGCTTGTCGAGCGCGAACACCGGCTTGCGGGTGGCTGCAGCCACGATCAGCAGCACGAGGCCCGCGAACAGGAAGCGGTAACCCGCGAACACCAGCTTGGAGGGGATGTCGTCGCCCGCGATCTGGAACAGCGCGTAGCCGTTTTTGATGGCCGGGTAGGCACTGCCCCAGAGCAGGCAGCACAGCGTGGCGAGCAGGAAGACGACCTTGCGGTCGGTGAAAACAGAGGGTTGGTTCGTCATGAAGGTTCTCAGAGCAGGGGCGCCAGATAGCGCCCCGTGTGGCTGGCCGGATTGGCAGCGAGATCCTCGGGGGTGCCCACGCCCACCACGGTGCCACCGCCAGCACCGCCTTCAGGGCCCATGTCGATCAGCCAGTCGGCCGTCTTGATGACGTCCAGGTTGTGTTCAATCACCACAATGGTGTTGCCCGCGTCACGCAGCTGGTGCAAGACTTTCAGCAGCAGATCGATGTCGGCGAAGTGCAGGCCCGTTGTGGGCTCGTCCAGGATGTAAAGCGTGCGCCCGGTGTCACGTTTGGAGAGTTCCAGCGCCAGCTTCACGCGTTGCGCCTCGCCGCCCGAGAGTGTGGTGGCGCTCTGGCCCAGCTTCACATAACTCAGGCCCACATCCAGCAGGGTCTGCAGCTTGCGTGCAATGGCCGGCACAGCCTTGAAGAAATCGTGCGCGGCTTCCACCGTGAGGTCCAGCACCTGGGCAATGTTCTTGCCCTTGTACAGGACCTCCAGCGTCTCGCGGTTGTAGCGTGCGCCGTGGCAGACGTCACAGGGCACGTAGACGTCGGGCAGGAAGTGCATCTCCACCTTGACCATGCCGTCACCCTGGCAGGCCTCGCAGCGGCCACCGGCCACGTTGAAGGAAAAACGTCCTGGCCCATAACCGCGTTCGCGCGCCATGGGCACTTCGGCCATGAGCTCGCGGATGGCAGTGAACAGGCCCGTGTAGGTGGCGGGGTTGGAGCGCGGCGTGCGGCCGATGGGCGACTGGTCCACATTGATGACCTTGTCGAAATGCTCGATGCCTTCGATGCCTTGCACGGGCGCCGGTTCGTCGTGGGCGCGGTAGATGGCGCGCGCCGCGGCGCGGTACAGGGTGTCGTTGACCAGGGTCGATTTGCCCGAACCCGAGACCCCGGTCACGCAGGTCAGCAGACCCACGGGAAAGCCCACGTTCACGCTCTTGAGGTTGTTGCCCGTGGCGCCCAGGATCTGCAGGCGCTGGAAGGTCGCGCGTTCGTCCTGGGCTGCAGCCTTCTTGAACGGCGCATCGGCCAGGTCGGCGCGCAGCGGCAGCCAGGGTGTGCGACGTTTGGGTACGGCGATCTGCAGGGTGCGCGCGAGGTACTGGCCGGTCAGTGAAGCGGGGTTCTTCTTCACGTCGTCGTAGCTGCCCTGGGCCACGATCTCGCCGCCGTGCACGCCTGCGCCCGGGCCCATGTCGATCAGGTGGTCCGCTGCGCGCATCATGTCCTCGTCGTGCTCCACGACCAGCACGCTGTTGCCGATGTCACGCAGATGCTTGAGCGTCTCGATCAGGCGATCGTTGTCGCGCTGGTGCAGACCGATGCTAGGCTCGTCCAGCACATACATCACGCCGGTCAGGCCGCTGCCGATCTGGCTGGCCAGGCGGATGCGCTGGGCTTCGCCGCCCGAGAGTGTCTCGGCACTGCGGTCCAGGCTGAGGTAGTTCAAGCCCACATCGTTGAGGAACTGCAGGCGCAGGCGGATCTCGCGCACCACCTTGTCGGCAATGCCGGCCTTGGCGCCGTGCAGCTGCAGGCTGCTGAAATAGTCAAAACATTCACGCAGGGTCAGGTGGCTGACCTCAAAGATGGCGCGCGACTGGCTGTCCTCGCCGATCTTCACGTGCCGTGCTTCCGGGCGCAGGCGGGTGCCTTGGCAGGCCGGGCAGGGCTGTGTGCCGCGCAGGCGGGCCAGATCCTCGCGCACCAGGGCCGAATCGGTCTCGCGGTAGCGCCGCGTCATATTGGGGATGATGCCTTCGAAGGCGTGCGTCTTGCTGACCTTGCGGCCCTTGCTCGCGCCCGAGTCCATCACATAGCTGAACTTGATCTCGTCCTCGCCCGAGCCGTGCAGCAGCACTTCCTGGATCGGCAGCGGCAGCTCCTCAAAGGGGTCCTCAAGCTTGAACTTGTAGTGCTTGGCCAGACTTTCCAGCATGGCGTAGTAATAAGCATTGCGCCGGTCCCAGCCCTTGATGGCGCCACCGGCCAGGCTCAGCGAGGGGAAGGCCACCACACGCACCGGATCGAAAAACTCCTGCTGGCCGATGCCGTCGCAGCTGGGACAGGCGCCCTGCGGCGAGTTGAAGGAAAAGAGCCGGGGCTCGAGTTCAGCGATCGAGTAATGGCACAGAGGGCAGGAGAACTTGGCGTTGTACAGGTGCTCGGCGCCCGTATCCATCTCTACAGCAATGGCCCGGCCCTCGGCCAGGCGCAGCGCAGCCTCGAAGCTTTCGGCCAGGCGCTGGCGCAGTGCAGCCTGTTCGGCGGCGTCTCCACCGCGCACGCGCAGACGGTCGATCACCACGTCCAGGTCGTGTTTCTCGGTCTTCTTGAGCGTGGGCAGTTCGTTGAAGTCGCAGAGTTGCCCGTCGACGCGAAAGCGCACATAACCCTGGGCCTGCATGCTCTCAAAGACCTCGCTGAACTCACCTTTTTTCTGCCGTGCCAGCGGCGCCAGGATCATCAGGCGGGTCTCGGTGGGCAGGGCCAGCACGGCGTCCACCATCTGGCTCACGGTCTGGGCCTGCAGGGGCAGGTCGTGGTCCGGGCAGTGCGGAGTTCCCGCGCGCGCGAACAGCAGACGCAGGTAGTCGTGGATCTCGGTCACCGTGCCCACGGTGGAACGCGGGTTGTGGCTGGTGGCCTTCTGCTCGATGCTGATGGCCGGCGACAGGCCTTCGATCAGGTCCACGTCAGGCTTGTCCATGAGCTGCAGGAACTGGCGCGCGTAGGTGGACAGGCTTTCGACGTAACGACGCTGGCCTTCTGCATAAAGCGTGTCGAAGGCCAGACTGGACTTGCCCGAACCGCTGAGGCCGGTGATCACCACGAGCTGGTTGCGCGGGATATCCAGGTCCACATTCTTGAGGTTGTGCGTGCGTGCGCCCCGGATGTGGATGGCCTGCTGCTGCAGGGCCTGGCCCAGATAGCGGCCAGAGGCGTCAGCGTCGGATGGGGCGAAGCGGTCGGTCGTGGAATTCAAGGTGGGCGCCCGGTAAAAGAACCCTCCATGATAAGGATTTGTGTCCGACCCACTCCATGGGCCCGGTTCCCGCCCAGTGCGGCGGACGCAGATGTAGATGGCGGACAAGTTCTGTGAAGAACTGTAAACCTGCCATTTTTCTGGGCAATTTCCCCGTTACGCTCCCGCGACCATAGGACATGGAGGGGGACTGATATGCGCGACGACATCACTCTGGAGGCGCCGCCGACACCCACAAGCGTGAGCCTTGCGCCCCGGCAGGGGGATGCCGCTCTGTCCCGCCCTTCCATACGGCCGACGGTCGCGGCGTCCCTGGCCGCCTCAGCCCTGGCGGCTTGTGGGGGCGGTGGAAGTGAAGGCGGAGGGGCGAATGCCCCCACCCCTGTTGCCGGGCGCAACGTGACGTTCGCTGCCGGTAGCTACAGTGGCTCCACCAGTGCCAGCAACGACACCGAGGCCTCGCGCTTCCTGCTGCAGGCCCAGTTTTCGGCCAGCGATGCCAGCATCGCCGCCGTACGCAGCCAGGGCTGTGTCCCGTGGCTGCAGAACCAGATCGCCGCGTCCTACATCACAGGCTGGGACTGGCTCAACAGCCAGGGTTATGCCGACCCCTACAACAGCAACAACTACTACGACCAGAATTACCCCTGCGATTTCATGATCTGGAGCCAGTTGATGGCCAGCGCGGCCCCCGTGCGTGCGCGCATGGCCCTGGCCTTGTCCGAGGTTTTCGTGGTTTCGGTCAACAGCCTCGAGGTCAACTGGCGCTGCCACATCATGGCCCAGTACTGGGATCTCCTGATGCGTCACGGCCTGGGCAATTTCCGCGACTTGCTCGAGACCATCACGCTCAATGTGGCCATGGGCTATTTCCTCAACACCCGCGGGAACCGCAAGGAAAACAGCTCGGGCCGGCAACCTGACGAGAACTATGCGCGGGAAGTGATGCAGCTCTTCACGGTCGGCGTGCACCGCCTCAACCCGGACGGTACCGTGCAGACCGATGGCTCGGGCAACCCGCTCGAAACCTATACCTCCAGCGATGTGAGCAATCTGGCGCGGGTCTTCACCGGCTACGACCTAGACCAGACCCAGAACCAGCCCGTCACGATCAGCGGCCGCACGATACCGAGCACGCATTTCGCACGCCTGCCCATGCGCTACACGGCGTCCAATCACTCCATGCTGGAAGCCAGCTTCCTGGGGGTGACCATCCCGGCCAACACACCCGGCCCGGAGGCCTTGCGCACCGCGCTGGACACGTTGTTCAACCATGCGAACACCGCGCCGTTCATCTGCAAGCAGCTGATCCAGCGCCTGGTCACGAGCAACCCCAGCCCTGCCTATGTGCAGCGCGTGGCCACGGTGTTTGCCGACAACGGTCAGGGTGTGCGCGGTGACCTGGCCTTTGTGCTTGCCGCCATCCTGTTCGACAGCGAGGCCCGCAACAGCACCGGCCTGAGCGCGCCCGAGTTCGGCAAGCTGCGTGAGCCCATGCTCCGCCTGGTGCAATGGGCTCGCACCTTTGACGTGCGTTCGGCCAGCGGCGCCTGGCTCATCCGCGACCATAGCGATGCCGGCAGCCGCCTGGGCCAAAGCCCGCTGCGCGCGCCCTCGGTGTTCAATTTATTCCGTCCTCGTTATGTGCCGCCCAACACGGCGCTCACCAGCGGCAAAGTGGCGCCGGAGTTCCAGCTCGTCAACGAAACCAGCGTGGGGGGCTACCTCAACTACATGATGGGCGTGATCAGCAGCGGTGTGGGTGACAGCACCAGCGATATTCGCGCGGCCTACACGCGCGAGTTGCCCCTGTCCGTCCTGCCGACGGTGGCCAATCCCAGTGCACTGGTCGAGCGATGCAATCTGCTGTTCTGTGCCGGACAGCTCTCCGCCAACACGGTGACCACCATCACGACCACGGTGGGCAGCATGGCCTCGACCTCGGAAGCCCAGCGGCGCAACCGTGTCTGCGCCGCCGTGCTCATGGTCATGGCCTGCGCCGAATACCTGGTGCAGAAATAAGGGGGCAACTTCATGGCGACACATTCCAATCATCCGAGCCGGCGCGACTTTCTGCGCCGCGGCGGCGGCCTGGCCCTGGGCAGCGCCCTGCCTTTCAGCCTCAACCTGGCCGCCATCGGGCAGGCGGCGGCTTTCAACAGCACGGCTGGCGACTACAAGGCCCTGGTCTGCGTCTTTCTCTTCGGTGGCAATGACTACGCCAATACCGTGGTTACCTACGACACGAACAGCTATAACGAGTACAGCACGATCCGTGGTGGTACGACCGGTATCGCCATCGACCATGCGGCGCTCACGCCGACCCTGCTCGTGCCCAATACGGTTCCGGCCGACACGATGGGGCGCACGCGTCAATACGCCCTGCACCCGGCCATGACCGGGCTGGCCCAGCTCTTCAATAGCGGCCAGTGCGCGGTGCAGTTCAATGTGGGGCCCCTGGTGCAGCCCTTGACGCGAGTGCAGTACGAAAGCAGCAATACCACGCTCTACAAGCGTCCGCCGCAACTGTTCTCGCACAACGATCAGCAGTCGATCTGGCAATCTTCTTCACCTGAGGGCTCCAAGATCGGCTGGGGCGGCAACATCGGCGATCTGGTGATCCCGCCCAATCCGCAACTCAACAGCAACAGCCTGTTCACCTGTATCTCGGTATCAGGGAACACGGTGTTTCTTG
>CAUPRZ010000071.1:0-8323 GCA_963513855.1 uncultured Hylemonella sp. | reverse complement strand
GCAAGAGAAGACCGGCGCCAAGAGGGTGATCAGCTTCAAGAAGGCCATCATCGCTGCGGGCTCACAGGCTGTGCGCCTGCCCTTCATGCCCGAAGACCCACGTGTGGTGGACAGCACCGGCGCGCTGGAGCTTAAAGAAGTGCCCAAGCGCATGCTGATTTTGGGTGGCGGCATCATCGGCCTGGAGATGGGCACTGTTTACAGCACGTTGGGCGCACGCCTGGACGTGGTGGAAATGCTGGACGGCCTGATGCAGGGTGCCGACCGCGACCTGGTCAAGGTCTGGCAGAAGATGAACGCGCCGCGCTTCGACAACATCATGCTCAAGACCAAGACGGTCGGGGCCAAGGCCACGCCCAAGGGCATCGAGGTGACGTTCGAAGGCGAGGGCGCCCCCGCGCCCCAGACCTACGACCTGGTGTTGCAGGCCGTGGGCCGCAGCCCCAATGGCAAGAAGATCGCTGCCGACAAGGCCGGCGTGGCCGTGACCGACCGCGGTTTCATCAACGTCGACATCCAGATGCGCACCAATGTGCCGCACATCTTCGCCATCGGCGACATCGTGGGTCAGCCCATGCTGGCGCACAAGGCCGTGCACGAAGGCCATGTGGCGGCGGAAGTCATCGCCGGTGAACTGCAAGGCAACAAGGAGCTGGCCTCGGCTGCCTTCAACGCCCGCGTCATTCCCAGCGTGGCCTACACCGACCCCGAAGTGGCCTGGGTGGGCCTGACCGAAGACCAGGCCAAGGCGCAAGGCATCAAGGTCAAGAAGGGGCTCTTCCCCTGGAACGCTTCAGGCCGTGCCATCGCCAATGGTCGCGACGAAGGTTTCACCAAGCTGCTATTTGACGAAGAGACGCACCGCATTGTCGGCGGCGGCATCGTGGGCACGCACGCGGGCGACATGATCGGCGAGATCGCGTTGGCCATTGAGATGGGCGCCGACGCCGTTGACATCGGCAAGACCATCCACCCGCATCCCACGCTGGGCGAAAGCATCGGTCTGGCGGCGGAAGTGGCGCACGGCTCCTGCACCGACGTGCCGCCGGCGCGCAAATAAGCGGCGTCACCGTCCATTCCCTGTCTAGCCTGTGCATCCCGAGAGGGATGCGCAGGCTTTTTCATTGCTGGGACAGGTTGAACATCAACCATGTCGCCGAGCATGTGATCCGATGGCATAGTCTCGATAATCAAGGAGCTGCTCCTTTGAGAGTCCGAGTTTCCGGAACTGAAAGCGTGACTTATGAATTTTGATAACGAAGTTCAATCCGAACAGGCCGCTCTGATTCATCACAACGCGCCCATCGGCATCATCGGTGGGTATGTCGTGGCCTGCATACTGGCCAGTGCTTGCTGGAACGCCATCAACCCGGTCTACCTGGGCGCATGGCTGGCTGCCGGCGCCATGCTGTCGATATGGCGCCTTGTGATCTGGCGCTCTTTTCGGGACCTGGAATTTTCCTTGCCGGTCGCCAGGCGCTGGCTGCATCTGGCCATGCTGGGTGCGGCGCTCTCGGGCTGTCTGTGGGGCGGCAGCGTATTCATCTTCTTCTCGACAGACGAGTTCCTCTATCAGCTGCTCTATGTGTTTGCGGCTGCCATGATGGGGACGACGGCGATGTTCAGTTTCAGCGCCCACTACCCCACATTCATGGCGTTTTTCATGCCGACCAATGTGTCTTCCGTCCTGGGCCTGCTGGCGCAGGGCTCCTGGCTGCACTTCCAAATTGCCCTGGGGGCCGTCATCTTCATGGTGGTCACCCTGTATTTTTTTGCCAATTACCATCGCATGTTCCTGAAATCTCTGCATCTGAGATTCGAGAACACGGTCCTGGTTGATCAGCTCACGGTGCAGAAAGAGGCTGCGGAATCAGCAAACCTAGCGAAGTCCCGTTTTCTTGCGGCTGCAAGCCATGACCTGCGGCAGCCCATGCATGCCTTGACGCTTTATCTTGATGCTCTGGAAAATCACGATATTCAAGGCGTGGCGCGCACCAACCTCGCGAATGCGCGTCAATGCGCGCAAACCATGGACGAGATGTTCCGCGCTCTGCTCGACATCTCGCGTCTTGATGCCGGCGCCGTGAAGGCGGATATCCAGGTTTTTTCCATGGAGCCGCTGCTTGAACGTCTACGGATGGAGTTCGAGCCGCAGGCCCAGGCCAAAGGACTTGTATTCAAGGTCAGGTCTTGCAAGCGCAGTGTTCTGAGTGATCCCGCCCTGATCGAGCGCATCCTGCGCAATTTTGTCGCCAACGCCATCCGTTATACCGAGCGGGGTCGGATCCTGGTGGGCTGCCGCCAGCAGGGTGAAAACCTGCGTGTCGCGGTGTATGACACGGGCCTGGGCATAGCGTCAGATGAGCAGGGGAAAATATTTGAAGAGTTCTACCAGCTGGGAAATCCGGAGCGCGATCGCGCCAAAGGCATCGGTCTGGGCCTGGCCATCGTGAGCCGACTGGTGGCTCTGCTCGGCACATCGGTATCGGTCGTCTCCAGGGTCGGGGAGGGTTCGATGTTTGCCGTTGATCTGTTGCGTGAAGATGGCAGCGCACAAGCCAGGGTTGTGGCATCACCGCAGCCTGCGGTACGGATAGACATGAAAGGGCTGTTCATCGTGGTCGTTGACGATGAGGAGCCGATACTCGCCGCGACGCGCGAAATCCTCGAGCAGTGGCAATGCACGGTACTCACCGCGACATCCGGCGCTACGGCCTTGGAACAGCTGGCCGCGAGTCAACGAGCGCCTGATGCGCTGATCTGCGATTACCGTTTGAGGAATCATGAAACCGGCATTGATGTGATCGAGTCACTGCGCGCCGAGTTCAATGTGGACATACCCACCATCATCGCGAGTGGCGACTCGGCACCCGCCCGCATGCGTGAAGCGGAGGCCAATGGCCTGCGTGTCCTGCACAAACCGTTCAACGAACAGTCACTGCGCCTGGCGTTGACCAAGGTGCTGGCCAGCCACGAATCTCAGTCAGCGTAAATGCCTAGGCGACGTGCTGCCAGCAGGGCCTGCGTGCGGTTGGCGACCGATAGCGCGCGGAAGATCGAGGAGACGTGCAACTTGATCGTGATTTCCGCCAGCCCCATGCGCAGGCCGATTTCCTTGTTGGAGTGCCCCTGGCACAGCAGGGTCAGGACTTCCTGCTGACGCAGTGTCAAGCCGGATGGTGAAGCTTCCATCGGGTTCTGCTCGCCGTTGGTTGTCACCCAGCGTGCCTCGCTCAGGTTGCCGGCCAACACGTCGGAGACCACACCGACCCGGACATGGGCCGCCACTGCTTTGGATATGAAGACCCGTGCCCCCGCATTTAATGCCGCCATGACCTCCCGCCGGTCATCCGATGCTGAGACGGCGATCACCCGTGCAGCAGGACAGGTGCGACGAAATGCTGCGATGGCCTCGACCCCACTCATATGAGGTAAGCCGAGATCGATGAGGATCAGATGCAGGTCGGTGAGCGAGCCACCTATGCGCAGACCCTCTTCAGCTGAACTTGCTGCCTTGATGTCACGATCGCCGAGCACCGGGCGTAACAAATGGATCAACGCATCCCGGTAGAGGGGATGGTCTTCCACAATCAGGGCATTACCACGGGCCACTTTGGTCTTCGCTCTTTCTGGAGGTCAGGCGCACGCATGATAACGGAAGGTGTTTGTGCATTCGGTCTCGTGCGCACGTGCGCCAGATGCGTCACCGCGTGTGACGCGGAGTGCAGCACACATCCGCCTGACGGGTGTGTAACGGCACGAAACAAGGGGGTTACGCTCGACCTCTACAATGAAACGCATAGCAGCCGTCACGATCACCATGAAATTTTTCCACCTGCTCTGGGACTGGTTGCGTTCCAGGCTGATTCCGTTTCTACAGCTCAGGGTCCTGCCCATTTTCCGCAGCCGGGCCCTGCGCATCGTCGCCTTGCTCTTGCTCCTGGGGCTGAGTGGCTATGTCTACTACCTCGATGTCACCATCCGCGCAGCCTTCGAAGGGCGCAAGTTCGCCGTGCCCGCGCGCGTCTACGGTCGGGCCTTGGAGGTTTATCCAGGGCTGAAGCTGACGCCCGCGCAGCTGGTCGAGGAGCTGCAGTCCATGGGTTACCGGGAAAATCCGCAACCCAATGACTCAGCCACCTATCGCTACACCCTCGCGGGGGTTGAATTCACGAGCCGCGACTTCGCGTTCTGGGACGGTCTTCAGCCGACGCAGCGCCTGCGGGTCGAGTTTGCCGACGGCATGGTGGCCCGGCTGCAGGAGCGCGGCAGTGAGGACAAGGACATTCCGCTGCTGCGCCTGGAGCCGCCGCAGATCGGCGGCATCTACCCGGGCCACAACGAGGACCGCGATCTGCTGCGCCTGTCGCAGGTGCCCAAGCCCCTGATCGATGCTTTGCTTTCCATCGAAGACCGGAAGTTCTACACACACTGGGGCATCGATCCCCGCGGTATCGCGCGTGCGCTCTACAAGACACTGAGCGGCCAGCGCATCGAGGGCGGCAGCACGCTGACCCAGCAGCTGGTGAAGAACTTCTTCCTGACGTCCGAGCGCACGCTGACGCGCAAAGCCAACGAAGTCCTGATGGCCATGCTGCTGGAGCTGCACTATGGCAAGGATGAAATCCTCGAGACCTATCTCAACGAGATCTACCTGGGGCAGGACGCCAACCGGGCCATCCACGGCGTGGGTCTGGCCAGCTATTTCTATTTCGACCGACCGCTGGACCGGCTCGAGCTGCACGAGATCGCGACCCTGGTTGGCATGATCAAAGGCCCCGCCATCTATGACCCGCGCCGTAAACCGGAGCAGGCCCTGCAGCGGCGCAACATCGTGCTGCAGGAGATGGTCAAGCTCGAAGCCATCAGCCAGAACCAGTTTGCGCTGGCCCGGCAAAAGCCGCTCGGTGTGGCGCCGCGTGCGGCCACTGGCACCTCGCCTTACCCCGCCTTCCTGCAATACGTGCACCGGCAGTTGCAGCGCGATTACCGTGAAGAGGATCTGCGCAGCGAGGGCCTGCGGATCTTCACCACGCTGGATCCCCGCATCCAGCGCTCGGCGGAACAGGCCCTGTCGTTGCGGCTGAGCCAGATCGAGAAGACCCGCAAGCTGCCCCTCAACACGCTGGAAGGTTCCGTGGTCGTCAGCAGCACCCAGACTGGCGAGGTGCAAGCCATCGTGGGCGGGCGCCAGGCCCGTTATGCCGGCTACAACCGGGCCCTCGACGCGAAACGCCAGATCGGCTCCCTGGCCAAACCCATCGTGTTCCTGACGGCCCTGGAGAATCCCGCGAAATACACCCTGGTCACACCGCTGGATGACAGCGAACTGGTCTGGCGCCAGCGCGGCTCGCCGGACTGGAAACCGAAGAACTACGACCACAAGTTCAATGGCCAGGTGCCGCTGCACACGGCGCTGGCGCGTTCGCTCAATGTGTCCACCGCGCGCCTGGGCATCGACCTGGGGGTCGAGCGTATCCTCGACAAGTTGCCCCGCTTCGGCATCGAACAGCGCCCGCCGGCCTTCCCCTCGTCCTTGCTGGGGGCCTATGAACTGTCGCCGATCGAGGTGACGCAGGTGTACCAGACCTTTGCCGATGGCGGCTTCCGCACGCCCCTGCGCGCCATTCGCGAAATCGTCACCGCCGACGGCCAGCCCTTGCAGCGTTACCCGCTGACGGTGGAGGCCGTCGCCGCACCCGCACCGGTCTATCTGCTGACGACCGCGCTGCAGGGCGTGGTGAAAGACGGGACGGCGCAGGGCTTGAGCAACTGGCTGCCGGCCGAGCTGAATGTGGCCGGCAAGACCGGCACGACGGACGAACTGCGCGACAGCTGGTTCGCCGGCTATACCGGCAACCATGTCGCGGTGGTCTGGGTGGGGCGTGACGACAACAAGTCCTCCGGCCTGACGGGCAGCAATGGTGCCCTGACAGTCTGGGGCGAGATGATGAAAAGCATGCAGCCCGAAGCCCTGCAGCCAGGCGTGCCTGAAAACGTCGAGTTCGTGGCCATCCATCCGCCCGTGGGTGTGAGCCCTGAAGAGGCGTGCCGAACGTCCACGCTCCTGCCCTTTATCAAGGGGTCGGCCCCCGCCGGCTCCTCTGCCTGCGATCCGTCGGATCGGCTGCTGCCCGACGTTGGCGCGGCGCGCGACGATAACGCTGCCGGTCAGGACCCCTCCACCCAACGCAGCTGGTTCCGCAGGCTGTTCGACTGATGAAACGATCTTCTGTATTTCTCCTCGCGGCAGGACTGTTGTTGCTGGCGGGTTGTGCCAGCGTGAGCACCATGTCGTCGCCAACCACTGCCGGGGGCGTGACCTCGCCCCAGGAGCCGGGCCAGACCGTGGTCACCATGCCGTCGGACACACCGGCGCAGACCAGCCCGGTACCGGGCAGTGAAGGTGTGCCAGGGACCGAACTCCCCGCCGCACCGGAGCCGCCGCCCTTGCCGCCGGCTTCCGGCAACCGGGCCGTGATCGCGCTGCTGGACCGCGCGCAGCTGGATGCCGGCGCCGGGCGTCCGGATTCAGCCAGCGCGACACTGGAGCGTGCCTTGCGCATCGAGCCGCGCAATGCGCGCCTGTGGCATGAACTGGCCCAGCTGCGTTTGGCGCAGGGGCAATATGCACAGGCTGTTTCGCTGGCCCAGAAGTCCAACAGCTTTGCCGGTGCGCAGCGGCGTTTGCAGGCCATGAACTGGCGTGTGATCGGCGAGGCCCGCATCGCCCTGGGCCAGGCCGAGGCCGGTCAGAAGGCGCTTAGTCTGGCGGTCGAGCTGGAAAAGTGATGCGCGTCAGCACGCTGCCGCGTGTGGCCTAGCGCGTCCGCATCGTGTCCAGCCAATCGACTGGGACTGCAAAGTTGAGGTTCTGTCCGGCCTTGGTCTGGAAAGTGGTGATGCCGATCAGGCGTCCCTCCGTATCAAACAGCCCGCCGCCCGATGAACCGGGCGAAATGGCTGCTGAGGTCTGGATGACCGTTCCTTCAGGCGTCTCGCGCAGCGCCGAGATCAGACCCTGGCTCAGCGTGCGGTCCAGCCCCTGTGGCGCGCCAATGGCGTAGACCGTTTGTCCGACCTGCAGGTTTTTGGCACTACCGCGTTTGACTTCAGGTGCAGGCAGGCCTTCCACCAGCAGGATGCAAAGGTCCAGATAGGTGTCGGAGATGCCGCTGGTCGCGGTGTGTTCGGTGCTGCCGGCCTTGACCTTGATGCTGGCAGCGCGGTCGATCACATGGCAATTGGTGATCACGCGCTGCGGGCCGATCACGACACCGCTGCCGCGGCCATAGGTCTGGCCAGTGCCGTTCACGGCCTCGATCACCATCACGCTGGGAGCAACTGTCGCGTACAGGGTTTCCGGGTTGAGCACGCCGGTCGTGTTCGCTGCGGAAGGCAGGAGCAATGGGGCTGAGTCCGCCGGGCGTGGCGCTTCGGTGACCACAGTGATCGTGCTTTTGGATACGAGTCGGGCCGCGGGTTGGGTGGCCTTTTTCGCCCACAGCCAGCCGAGCAGGCCCAGGGCCAGAAGGCAGACCAGCATGAACACCACCAGCTTGTAGCGTGGTGAACCCTCAGAGCGGGTGGCCTCAGGTTCGGGCAGCAGTGGCGCCTGTTTCGCCGGGTTGCGCTGCTCGCGGAGCTTCATGTCGTAGGTAGCGCGGGATACCGGGTTGCAGAGCACGTCCCGAGCATGTCGCAGGACGACCTTGTCATTGTGGTCGCTGGCCTCGGCCAGTTTGTGGGCACAGACCGCTGCGATCGCCTCGGGACTGGCATCAGGTGCCACGCCGAGCAGGGCGTACAGATCCCGCGTCAACGCCGGGGCTCCGCGGCTCGGGCCTGGCAGGAGCTCATGGCCTTTTTGGATTTTTCAGTCAGGGACGGGGTCGGCTGGTTGCGGTTTTTCATGGCCTGCTGCAGCTCTTCGTAGGTCAGCGTGTCGGCCAGGGTGTCCCCGAAACATTCACAGACATTACGCGGGGCGTTGCAGCCCATCATCACGCCTCTTCTGAATTCGGTTTTCTCTTCTTCATTCAAGGGGTTGTAGCCGGCGCCACGCCCCATGACCTTTTCGGCCTTGCTTGCGTTTGTGGGGCAGGGGATGTCGGAGAAGGAGATCTTCCCGTTGGCATCCGTGCATTTGTAGGCAGCGGCCTGTGCCGCGACGGGAAGCATCAGCGCAAGGCCGATGATCCAGATGGGTTTGGAAGGCATGGCGGAAACTGTCTCCCCTGTGTTTAGGCCTATGAATCGCAAAAGTGTACTAGCAAAATTTTGCACGACTTGACCAGATCGCAGGTGCATGACAAGTCAGTGG
>CAUPRZ010000070.1:0-8323 GCA_963513855.1 uncultured Hylemonella sp. | reverse complement strand
CTTCCTCGACTGCTACCGCGGGCTGCAAGACGAGCCCTTGCCGGCCCGGGCACGCTGGGTCATCAGCGCGCCCTTTCTGCTGGTGTCGCTGCTCATGGTGGTGCGTGCCCTTGTCACGGCGCTCTATCCGCCCGTGGCCAGCCCCGGCCCTTTTGTACCGGTCCCCGACTTCACGCCCTATCTGTGGGCCCTGACCATCCTGCAGCTGGCCATGAACATCTCTCTGGCCGGCCTCACCGCAGGGCGACTGATCATGCGCATCAGTGCGCTGGCCGATCGGGACTACCTCACAGGCTGCCTGAACCGTCGTGCCTGGGAGCAGCGCCTGCAGATCGAGTACGCCCGCAGCCGGCGCACCGGCGACAGCCTGACGTGCGTCTTCTTCGACCTGGACCACTTCAAACGCATCAATGACCTGCACGGCCATGGCGTGGGCGACCAGCTGCTCCGGCACATGGTGCAGGTGGTCCAGCAACAACTGCGTGTCGTCGACGCCCTGGGTCGTTATGGTGGCGAGGAATTTGTACTGCTCCTGCCCGGGACGCAGCTGGGCAACGCAGGTGATGTCGCCAACCGCATACGCCAGGCCCTGCTGGACGCACCGCTGCGCATCGGGGAACAGAACATCGCCGTCACCGCCAGCTTCGGCGTGGCCCTGCTGGGTACGACCGAGACCCAGGAAAGCTTTCTGCGCCGCGCCGATGACGCCATGTACGCAGCCAAACGCCTGGGCCGCAACCGCGTGGAGATGGCCCAAGCCGAGGGTTGCCACCAGCGTTCGGCGCCCCTGAAGAACGGGACAATGCCGTCATGAACGCCAGCCAGATCATCGTCCTTGCCACCCCGGTTTTCCTTCTGCTGATCGCGATTGAGATCGCCTGGGGCTGGGCCAAGGGCCGCAACACCTACCGTATCAACGACGCGGTCAACAGCATCAGCCTGGGCATGCTGAGCCAGATCAGCGCGGTGCTCACGCGCACGCTGCGGGTGGGCATCTACACGGCGGTCTACAGCCATGTGGCGCTGTGGCAGAACGACGCCTTCTGGCACAGCTGGTATGGCTGGGTGATCGCCTTGGTCTTCTACGACTTCTGCTACTACTGGCTGCACCGCGCCGGCCATGAGGTGGCCCTGTTCTGGGCCGCGCACGTGGTGCACCACCAGAGCCAGGACTACAACCTGTCCACCGCGCTGCGGCAAACGTCCAGCGGCGCCCTGCTGGGCTGGGTCTTTTATCTGCCCATGGCCCTGGCCGGTGTGCCGCCCCTGGTCTTCGGCATCGTGGCGTTGGTCGACCTGCTCTACCAGTTCTGGGTGCACACCGAACACGTGGGCAAGCTGGGCTGGTTCGACCGCTGGTTCTGCAGTCCCTCCAACCACCGCGTACACCATGCCGTCAACGACCGGTATGTCGACCGCAACTACGGCGGCATCCTCATCGTCTGGGACCGGCTCTTCGGCAGCTTCAAGGAAGAGGACGAGACCTGCGTCTACGGCACACGCAGCCCGCTCCAGAGCTGGGACCCGCTCTGGGCCAATGCCGAGGTCTACAAAGGTCTGCTGCACGACAGCTGGCACGCGCGCCGCTGGAGCGACAAGCTGCGCGTCTGGTTCAAGCCCCCGGGCTGGCGCCCGGCCGATGTGGCGGCGCGTTTTCTCAAACCCGCCTTCGACATCCAGCAGGTGCGGCGTTACGACCCACCGGCCAGCCGCGGCGTGCTGGCCTTCGGGGCGCTGCAGTTCCTGCTCATGCTCGTGGGCTCGCTGCTGTTCCTCTGGTACTCGGAAAACCTGCCCCTGGCCACCGCCGTGGTCTGGTTGCTGGCGTTGAGTGCCGGGCTCTGGTGCACGGGGGCCGTGTTGCAGGGACGGCTGTCCCTCACCGAGGTGCTGTTCATCGAAGCGGCCGTCCTGTCCACGGCTTGCGCGGCCACGGGCCTGCTGGAACTGCACCGTCTCTTCAAACCGCTGACGATGCTGATCGCTATCGTTTTGGTAGCACTCGCCTTGCCCCTGAAATTCTCCGTTCCGCTGCAACTCGCCCTGATCGGCTCGCTGGCCGGCGACGCCTTCCTCATGGTGCCCGGTTATTTCATCCCCGGGCTGGTGAGCTTTCTCTGTGCCCACCTGGCCTATATCGTCGTGTTCAAGAAGGACATGGCCTGGTTCCCGCACCGGCGAGCGCTGGCGCTCACGCTGGGTTTTGGTGTCGTGATGTACGGCGTGCTCTGGGTCGGCGGCCTGCCTGCGGCCTTGCGTGTGCCGGTGGCGGCTTATGTGACGGTGATCGCCCTCATGGCCGCCCAGGCCATCGGCCGGGCCACGGTGCTGCGCACACCGGGTGCTATCTGGGTAGCAGTAGGGGCAGGTTTTTTCATGCTCAGCGACACGCTACTGGCGCTCAACAAGTTCGTGTCACCGCTGCCGCTGTCGCAGCTCTGGGTGCTGTCGACTTATTACCTCGCCCAGGTGCTGATCGTGCGCGGGCTGTTGTCCGACGCGGAAGATCAGTCGTCGCTGACTTCGACCATCTTCTCCGACTTGGCGAAGATCCAGGCCACCGCAAAACCCACCGAGTAGTTTTCGCGCTTCTGCACCAGGGGGCTGTCGGCAAAGACGGCGCTGCGCAAGTCGTCGTACTTGGCGAAGGCGCCCATCCAGATGTCACCACGACGCCGGCTCATGCCGATGGTGAACTGGCGGCCTGAGCCGCCACCCGTGGCGCTGTAGGCTGGGCGATCGGCCGTGGCGTACTGCGGCGCCACGTCGTAGAAGTAGGCGTGGTAGCCACGGTTGCCGCGCAACCAGCTCATTTGCATGCCCAGGTTCCAGCCGCTCTGCGCCACGTTCTTGAGGTCCAGGTTGAGCAGGGGGTGGTAGACCCAGCCCACCTGGTCGAAACGGCCGAAGTCCACGGCGTAGACCGCGCGCACGGGCAGGCGCAGGTCCAGATTGGTGTGTTTGCGCTCGTCGTAATACAGGTGGAACTGCAGCTCAGGGCCGATTTCCAGCGTGGGGTCCAGATCGGGCATGCCCTGGCGTGCGCGGCTGTCCTTGCTGCTCACGGGCACCGAGCCGTTGAAGCTCAGGTCCAGCTCCACCCGCTCATGGCGGAACAACAGGCCACGCACCCGTTCACGGTCCACCTGCAAAAACTTGCCCCGGTACTGCACATAGGGCGTGGGCAGCAGATAGCTGCGTCGTTCCTCGGCACCACGGTAGATGGGGAAGTCCACCCCCGCCACGCCCATGCCGAACTCCCACTCGGGCTTGAGGTCGGCGTGCGCCAGGCTGCAGCCCATCAGCAGGGCGAGCACTGCGCCCCGGATTGCGTTTCTCATGGTCATTCGTTGAAGAGGCTGCCGTCGGTCTTGGGCGGGCTCACGCCCAGGTGGCGGTAAGCCGCCAGCGTGGCGATGCGCCCGCGCGGCGTGCGTTGCAGAAAACCCTGCTGGATCAGATAGGGCTCGATCACGTCCTCGATGGTGCCGGCTTCCTCGCCGATGCTGGCGGCGATGTTGTCCAGGCCCACGGGGCCGCCGTCAAAACGGTGAATCACGGCCTCCAGCAGCTTGCGGTCCATGAGGTCAAAGCCCTGCGGGTCCACGTCCAGCATGGCCAGGGCCTTCTGCGCAATGTCCTGGCTGATGTGGCCCGTGCCCTTCACATCCGCGTAGTCGCGCACACGACGCAGCAGGCGGTTGGCGATGCGTGGTGTGCCGCGCGAACGACGGGCAATCTCAAAGCCGCCCTCGGCGTCCATGGGCGCGTTGAGCAGGCCGGCGCTGCGCGTGACGATACGCGCCAGCTCCTCGGCGCTGTAGAACTCCAGCCGCGCCACGATGCCAAAACGGTCGCGCAGGGGGTTGGTCAGCATGCCCGCGCGGGTGGTGGCGCCCACCAGGGTGAAAGGCTGCAGGTCCAGCTTGATGCTGCGCGCGGCCGGGCCCTCGCCGATCATGATGTCGATCTGGTAGTCCTCCAGCGCGGGGTAGAGGATTTCCTCCACCACGGGCGAGAGGCGGTGGATCTCGTCGATGAAGAGCACGTCGTTCTTCTCGAGATTGGTCAAGAGCGCGGCCAGGTCCTTGGGCTTTTCGAGCACGGGGCCGCTGGTCTGGCGCAGGTTGACGCCGAGCTCGGCCGCGATGATGTGCGAGAGCGTGGTCTTGCCCAGGCCGGGCGGGCCGAAAAGCAGCACATGGTCCAGCGCCTCTTCCCGCTTGCGCGCCGCGCCGATGAAGATTTCCAGCTGCTCGCGCACCTTGGCCTGGCCCACGTATTCGTCCAGCAGCTTGGGCCGCAAGGCACGTTCGATGGCTTCCTCGCCAGGCGACACGGGTGCGGCCGACACCACACGCGGGCCGCTGGGCATTTCAAAATCGTCGGTCTGGATGCTCACGGCGGGGTGTATACGAGGGAAATAGGAGGCTGTTCCGACTATAGCCGACTCAAGTATTTCGCCCGCTTTGCCGATAGGATGGGAACGATGGCCCGCACCCTGCCCATGACAAAAAGCACCCCCCTCCCCTGGCCCACGGCCCGCCTCGCCCTACTGACCCTGCTGCTGGCCGGCAGCGTGGCCGGCGTGCGCGCGGCCGACCCCGAGCCCGCCACACCACCGCCCACCCCGATGCCGGCCATCGCCCCGGCGCGTGCACCGGCCGCCCCGGCACCGGCCCGGGTGGAAGGCACCCGCACCGACATCGAGGCCCAGCTGCGCGATGCCATGAGCGGGGGCGACCCGACGAAGAAAAAGCTCAACCTCCTCATCGACCGCAAAAGCGCCAGCGGCGGTCTGGCCCCGGGCTCGCCCCTGCCGGTCAACCCTGTGGACCACCAGCAGCAACCCGGCCTGGTGATCCGCCAGCAGCGCCCCAGCGCAGCGCCAGCCCCCAAGCCCACCGCACCGGTGTTCAAGAACATCCCCTGGAGCTACGAGGGCGAAGGCGGCCCGGGCCAGTGGGCCCAGCTCAAACCCGAGTTTTCCGTCTGCGCCAAGGGCCAGCGCCAGTCGCCCATCGCCATCGACGACAGCGACACGCTCAAGGGCCCGGCCGAAGCCATCACCTTCAACTACGTACCTAGCTCGGGCACGGTCACCAACAACGGCCACACCGTCGAGGTACAGCTCAGCGGCGAGAACAGCCTCACCGTGCGCGGCCAGACCTACAAGCTGGTGCAGTTCCACTTCCACCACCCCGCGGAAGAGCGCATCAACAGCCGTGTCTACCCCATGGTGGCCCACCTGGTGCATCGCAACGACGCGGGTCAGCTGGCCGTGCTGGCCGT
Organism: uncultured Hylemonella sp.; assembly: GCA_963513855.1. Classification (GTDB taxonomy): domain Bacteria; phylum Pseudomonadota; class Gammaproteobacteria; order Burkholderiales; family Burkholderiaceae_C; genus Hylemonella. Next base: position 3,031 of record CAUPRZ010000070.1, on the reverse strand, counting down.
GCTGCTGGAAGAGGGCGCGGCCAACCCGATGATCCAGAAGGTCTGGACCCATATGCCTCTGGACGTCAAGGACAGCGTGCCCCTGCCGGCCGACCTGATCCACGTGGGCGAGCTGCTGCCGCGCGACCAACGTTATTACCAGTACATCGGTTCGCTCACCACACCCCCCTGCACCGAGGGCGTGCTCTGGCTCATCCTCAAGCAGCCGGTCAGCATCAGTGCCGACCAGCTGCGCCTCTTCGGCCAGCTCTACCCAAACAACGCGCGCCCCGTGCAGTCCCTGAACAGCCGGCCTGTGCGCGACGCGGTGCTGATCGCCCCCGGAGGGCGCCCCTGAGAACTTGTGAATCAATCTACTGCGCGGCCCGATCGCCGCGTTGGGCGGTGCGCGGAATCCTCACGTACCTGAAGTACGTTCCGGTTCCTGTGCTCCGTCCGCCTTGCGCTCGGGCCGCTCGCTACGATTTCTTCACAAGTTCCGAATCCCCGAGCGGGCTGTCGGGAAGCGGCCCAAGGCTTGAGCCGAAGCTGTAACCAAGTTACATTACAGACTTCTTAAAAGCGGCGTGCCGCACCCTTCAGAGACAGGCATGACCGCAGACGCCACACCACAACATCTGGACATCGTCATCTTTGGTGGCACAGGGGACCTGGCCTTCCGCAAGCTGCTGCCGGCCCTGTACATGGCCCATCTGCACGAGCGGCTGCCGGAGAAAACCCGCATCATCGGCATCGGCCGCCAGGCCTGGGGGCACGATGCCTACCTGCAGTTCATCCAGGACAAATCGATCAGCTTCATCGATCCCGAAGCCTGGTCGGCAGAGCACTGGCAGCGTTTCATGGCACGGCTGGACTATGTGGACCTGGACGTCACCCAGGCCGCGGCCTACGGCAAGCTGCAGCAGGCCCTGACTCCCAACGCGCTGCGTGTGTATTACCTGGCCACCGCGCCCGACCTGTTTGCACAGATCTGCGCGCAGCTGCATCACACCGGGCTGATCGACACGCACGCGCGTGTGGTGGTGGAAAAACCGCTGGGCACCGACCTGGCCTCGGCCCAGGCCATCAACACCGAGATCGCACGCCACTTCCGCGAAGACCAGATCTACCGCATCGACCACTACCTGGGCAAGGAGACGGTGCAGAACCTCATGGTGCTGCGCTTTGGCAACGCCATCTTCGAACCGCTGTGGCGCGCGCCCACGATCCGCAGCGTCCAGATCACCGTGGCCGAAGCGGTGGGTGTGGGCTCCCGCGCGGGGTTTTACGACGGCGCCGGGGCCCTGCGCGACATGGTGCAGAACCACCTGCTGCAGCTGCTGTGCATCGTGGCCATGGAGCCGCCCATCTCGCTCAACGCCGACGATGTGCGCGACGAAAAACTCAAGGTCCTGCGCTCCCTGCGCAAGATGGATGTGGCCGCCGTCAAGCGTGACACCGTGCGTGGGCAATACACCGCCGGCGTGAGCGAGAGCGCCGCAGCAGCGGGTGATCTGCAGGAAGCCGACGAGCCCGCCCACAGCCAGACCGAGACCTTTGTGGCCCTGCGTGCCCACATCGACAACGCGCGCTGGGCCAACGTGCCCTTTTTCCTGCGCACCGGCAAGCGCCTGCAGAAACGACAGTCGGAAATCATCATCGAGTTCACCGACCAGCCCTTCTCGCTGTTCGGCAAGAGCCCCAGCCTGCAACCCAACCGCCTCATCATCAGCCTGCAACCCGAGGAATCGATCCAGCTGAGCATGATGACCAAGGAACCGGGCTCGGGTATGAACCTGCACCCGGTGCGCCTGAGCCTGGACCTGCAGGAGACGTCGAGCAAACGCCGCGCCGACGCCTACGAGCGCCTGCTGATGGACGTGATCAAGGGTCGCCTGACCCACTTCATGCGCCGCGACGAGCTCGAAGCCGCCTGGCGCTGGATCGACCCCATCCTGGCCGGCTGGAAAACCCTGGACGAAAAACCACGCAACTATGCGGCCGGCAGCTGGGGCCCTGCCGCCTCCTCGGCCCTGATGGCACGCGAAGACCTCACCTGGTTCGAGGAGTCCTGATGAGCGCAGCGGACCGGCTCGCCTTGCCGAGCCATCTGCAAGTGCATCGGGTCGCCGCCACGGCGCTGGCCGACGCACTGGCCCGCGACATCGCCATGCGCTTGCAGGCCGCCATCAAGGCGCGCGGCACCGCCGTGCTCAGCGTCTCGGGCGGCAAGTCCCCGATCGCGCTGTTCGAGGCCCTGCGGCAACAAGCCATCGACTGGCCCAAGCTGCACATCACCCTGGTCGACGAACGCTACGTCCTCGCCACGCACGAGGCCAGCAACGCCCTGCTGGTACGTACCCATCTGCAACAAGGCCCCGCAGCCCAGGCCAAGTTGCACGCCATGGTGCCCCAGCTCAACCTGCCACTGCCACCTCTGCCCACGCTGGTACAGAACGCCGACACCGACCTGCGCGCCCTGGGCCCCGCCGATGTCATGGTGCTGGGCATGGGCGCCGACGGGCACACGGCCTCACTTTTCCCTTCCGCGCCCAACCTGGCCGCCGCGCTCGACCCGCGCTCGACCCTGGCCTGGATCCTGCGCTCGCGCCATCTGGTGCTGCCCGTCTCGGGCGCGGACAAGCTGGAGACTTTGCAGCAGGCCCTGCTCGCCCCCAGCGACGCGCTGCCGGTCTCGCACCTCCTGCATCAGCACCACACACCCCTGGCACTCTGGCTTCCCGCATAAGAATCATGTTTGAATCCCTGGCTCCCAACATCGCCCCTGCCGCCTATCCGCGCTGGCTAGGTGACATCGGCGGCACCAATGCGCGTTTCGGCTGGCAGGACAAGGCGGGCGCACCCATCACGCATGTGCAGGTGCTGCCCTGCGCCGAACACGCGACGCTCGTCGCGGCCGGGCAGACCTATCTGCAGGCACAAGGCCTGCCGGTGCCGGCCTGCGCCGCCTTCGGCATCGCCAACCCGGTCACGGGCGACGCCGTCGCCATGACCAACCACCACTGGAAGTTTTCCATCAACGCCACACGCG
>CAUPRZ010000069.1:0-8350 GCA_963513855.1 uncultured Hylemonella sp. | reverse complement strand
AGGGCCAGGCCCTGAGCCGCCCAGGCCAGCAGGGTCTGGCCCAGCCAGAGCCAGGGGCGCTGGGCCAGGCAGCGCCAGGCGGATGGCAGCCAGGGCAGGCGGGCGAAGAGGCGCGCACGGTGGCGGTAGAACACAGTGGCCAGCAGCGCAGCAGCGATCAGGCCCCCCAGGATCAGCGGCCACAACCAGGCGGCGGCTTCGGGGCGTTGCAGCAGCCAGTACACACCGGGCAGGGTGAGGATCAGCAGGGCCAGCAGGTCGGCCAGGCGCTCGGCACCGAAGATGGCCAGGCTGTCGGCGGCGCCCAGGGGCTGGCGCAGCAGCAGGCCGCGCGCGGCCTCGCCCACATTGCCGGGTGTGGGTGTGAAGGTGTAGCCCGCGAGGTAGAGGCGCAGGCCTTGCGCCGGGCCCATGGGGCGGCCGTACAGCGCCATCCAGCCGCGCCAGCGCAGGCCACGCAGCCCGTAGTTGAGCAGGCAGAGGGCGGTGGCCGCGGCGCCAGCCGGCGTGCACAGGGCCAACCAGAGCGCGGCCAGAGGCGCGTCGCCCGTGAGCAGGAGCACCACGGCATAAACGGTGGCGGCACCACCGATGACGAGCAGCAGGGGCTTGAGGGGCAGCTTCAAGCGGGCAGCGACATCAGTGCCAGTAGCGCGTGGCGATGAAGAGGCCGATCCAGGCGATGCCGGCGGCGACGATCCAGGGGTCGCGCAGCAGGTCGCGCGACACGTCCTCGCCCCGGCCGCGGTGCACCTGGTAGGTGTAGCGCATCAGGGCGAAGACCACCACGGGCACGGTGTAGATCAGGCGCCCACCGTGCTGCTGCAGAGCCTCGATGCTGGTGGCGTAGAGGCCGTAGGTGAGGACGGTGGCCGTCATGGTGGCGGCGATATAGGTGTCGAGCAGGGAGGGCGGGTAATGTTCCAGCACAGCGCGTTGCTGGTCGGGGGCGTGGAAGGTCTCGGCCTTGCGTTTGGAAAAACCGAGGAACAGCGCGATGAACAGACCCGTGAGCAGCAACCAGCGCGAGGGCGGGATGCCCACGGCCAGGGTGCCGGCCAGCAGGCGCAGCATGAAGCCGCTGGCGATGATGGAGACGTCGACCACGGGCACGTGCTTGAGCTTCCAGCTGTAGGCGAGGTTGAGCGCCACGTAAAGGCCCAGCAGGGCCAGCAGCATGGGCTGGCCCCAGGCCAGGATCAGGGCGAGCCCACCCAGCAGGGCCGCCAGGGTCAGGGCCGCCTGCGCGCTGACGGCGCCGCTGGCCAGGGGGCGCAGGCGATTGGTCGGGTGCTGGGCGTCAGCAGCGCGGTCGCGCCAGTCATTGAGGATGTAGACCAGGCTGGAAGCGGCGCAGAAGGCCAGGAAAGCCCAGAGCACACGTTCGACCAGCGGACCGATGTGCCAGGTGTGGCTGAACATCAGGCCGGCGAAGACAAAGACGTTCTTGAGCCACTGGTGCGGCCGTATCAGGCGGATGAGGGCGGGCAAGGCGTTGGACTGGGAGCTCATGGTGTGCGCGCGATTGTAGGCAAGACCGGGGTCGTTCAGGCGAGGGCGATGCGCGCCAGCATGTCCACCACACGTTCGTCCTCACCGATGGCCGGGCGCAGGGTGAAGCTCACCTGCGGGTGCTGGCGGCGCAGTTCCTCGACCAGCAGGGGGAGGTCTTCGCGGGCATGGCGGCCCACGCCCAGGAACATGGGGACGATGGTCATGTCACGCACACCCTCGGCGGCCAGGGTCGCCGCACAGGCGGGCAGGTCGGGTTGCATGAGTTCCAGGTAGGCGCAGGCCACGCGGGCCTGCGGGTCCAGCGCGGCGGCGCGCACGGCGACCGCCTCCATGGGTGCGCGCCACTGCGGGTCGCGCGAGCCATGGGCAAAGAGGATGAGGCCGCGGGGGGAAGAGGTGTCGGACATGGGGTCTACCTGCGCAGCACCAGCCAGCCGAAGGCGCCGAGCGAGATGAGCATGAAGATGAAACCGGGCGCGGCGGCAGTGATCCAGGGCGTCCAGTGCTGCAGTTCGCCGATGTAGCCGAACAGATTGTTGAGGAAAAAGAAGCTGATGCCGGCCATGACACCACCGAAGACGTAGAGCGAGATGCCCTCGCTGCGGAAGTGCAGGTAGGCGAAGGGCAGGGCCATCATGACCATGACCAGGCAGGATAGGGGGTAGAAGACCTTTTTCCAGAACTCGATCTCATAACGTTCGGCGCTCTGGGCATTGGCTTTGAGGTGGCGGATGTACTGGAACAGGTCCACCGCGCTCATGCGGTCGGGCTTGAGCACAGCGGCCGAGATCATTTCGGCCGAGATGGCCGTGGGCCAGCGGAAGACGGGCACCAGGGTGCGCTCGATGCGGCTCAGCTTGTCGCCTGCGGCGTTGAACTCCGTACGTTCGACGTTTTCGAGCAGCCAGGCTTCGTCTTCGGTGAAGCGGGCCACACGGGCCTGCATGGTGGAGACCAGGGCGCTCTGGTTGTCGAATTCGAAGATGCGCACGTCGCGCATGGAGCCATCGGGGGCCAACGAGCCGACGTTGACGCCGTACTGGGCATAGGGTTCACGCTCGCGCAACCAGGCGCCGGTCTGACCCACGGTCAGGATATTGCCCTGGTAGTGGGCCCGCAAGAGCTGGCCCGTGCGGTCGGCCCAGGGGGTGAGGTAGTCGCCGATGACGAAAGTCAGCAGGGCGAAGGTGAAACCCGCGGCCAGCAGCATGCGCAGCGCGCGCCAGGGCCCCAGGCCGCTGGTGCGCAGGATGGTGAACTCCGAACTCTGCGCCAGCCGTGTCATGACGTAGATGGTGCCGATCAGCACGGTGATGGGCAGCAACTCATAGAGGTGGCTGGGGACCAGCAACAGCACGTAGAGCGCGGCCTGCGGGATCTGGTAGCCCGGGGTGCGGCCCACGGAGGCCAGCTGGTCGATGAAGTCGAAAAAGGCGAACAGGGCCAGGAAGCCCAGGGTCACGAAGACCACGACGGCGAAGATCTCGCGGTGCAGCAGGCGGCGGATGGTGTTCATCATGCGGCGGCCTCCTGGGCTGCCGGCTCCGGCCGCTTGCGGGTCAGGGGCCACCAGACCCAGTTGTACTGGCGTTTGGCCAGCCAGAGCAGGCCGCCCGCCAGCATGCCGCCGTGCAGCAGCAGATTGAAGGTCCAGAAGCTGGCCTGGCCGCGAGAGATCCAGTTCTGCCCCAGGATCAGCAGGTTCAGGTAGATCTGGAACATCAGCAGGGAGATCAGCAGGTTGCCCGTGCGGCTGACGCGCGGGTTGATGCGGGTGGCCGCAAGCGCAAAGATGACCAGATTGAGTGATGCGACCGCGTAGCCGATGCGCATGGTGAGTTCACCCAGGTTCTCGCGTGTGGGCTGACGGATCAGCTCCAGCGTGGGACGGCTGTTGAGGGATTCGGTCGTGTTGCGCACCAGCGGGTCACGCGCGACCAGCATGCGGTACTGCTCGAACTCGCTGACTTTGACGCCGGTCTCGCCGGTACGGTTTTCCAGGCGCTGGCCGCGTTCGAGCACGAGGAAACGGTCGCCGTCCACGAACTCGGTGTAGCCACTGCGCGCGGAGATGATGGTGCGCTTGTCGCGTTCGGTGGTGGAGACGAAGACGTTGCTGGCCTTGAGCTGGTCGATGTCGCCTTTTTCCACGAAAAAGACGCGCGTGCCGTCGGACGATTCCTGGAATTGGCCGGGTTGCACGCGTTCGACGTCTCCGCGTTTTTCGTAGTACGCACGCATGTCATCGATCTGCCCCTTGGCCCAGGGACGCACAAAAAGCGCGAGCACGGCAATGGCCAGCAGCACGGGCCAGGCAAAACGCAGCAGGGGCTTGAGCAGGCTGGCCAGGCCGACACGGCTGGAAAACCAGATCACCATCTCGCTGTCGGCATAGAGGCGCGAGAGCGTCATGACCATGGCGACAAACAGGCCCAGGTTCATGAGGTTGGGCAGATAGGTCAGCACCGTGTAGCCCATCACGAGCATCACGTCGGAGGGATTGAAGCTGCCGCGCGAGGCCAGACCCAGGGTGCGGATCAGGGTCATGGTCATGACCACCGTGACCAGGACGATGAGCGTGGCGCCAAAGCTGCGCGCCAGCTCCTTGCGGATGGAGGAATCGAATAACATTGCTTGGAAGGAAAACGTCATTATGAACTTTGAACTGCTCACCCTGGACCTGGCCGGCGCTGCGAAACAGCCCGCCGACGCGCTGATCGTGCTGATTCCCGCCGGTTTCAAGCCCGGCAAGGATGCCCTGGGGGCCCTGATCGCCCAGGCGCTCAAGGCGGGGGATCTGGAGACCAAGGCCGGCAAATTGCTGGCCCTGTACCGTCCAGACCAGGCCCAGGCGCCGCGTGTGCTGCTGGTGGGCGTCGGCGAGGGCACGGCGCGTCAGGTCCGGCAGGCGGTAGGCGCCGCCCTGGGCGCGCTGCGCAGCGGTGGCCCGGCCGTCAAGAAGCTGGCCCTGTGTTTTGCCGCCGCGCCCCAGGCCGGCGCGGTGCGCGCCGCTGTGCAGACGGTGGCCGATGCCAGCTATGTCTACACCACCACCAAGTCCAAGGCCGAGGGCCGCAGTCTGGCACGCGTGAGCCTGGGTCTGCCCAAGGCCGTGGCCGCGCAGGCCGAGTTTGATCAGGCCGTGGCGGCCGTGGCCGGCATCGAACTGGCCAAGGAATGGGCCAACCGTCCGGCCAACCACGCCACGCCCACCCATCTGGCGGATGCGGCACGGGGACTGGCCAAATTCCCGAAGATCAGCTGCCAGGTACTGGGTCCGCGTGAAGTGGCCAAGCTCAAGATGGGTTCCTTTATGGCCGTGGCCCAGGGCTCCGAGCAGCCCCTGCGTTTTATCGTGCTGCAGTACAAGGGCGCGGCGGCCAGCCAGGCCCCGACCGTCCTGGTGGGCAAGGGCATCACCTTCGACACCGGTGGCATTTCCATCAAGCCGGCCGGCGAGATGGACGAGATGAAATTCGACATGGGGGGCGCGGCCAGCGTGCTGGGCGTGTTCCGCGCCCTGGGTGAACTGAAACCGGCGATCAACGTCGTGGGCCTGATCCCGAGCTGCGAGAACATGCCCGATGGCAAGGCCGTCAAGCCCGGCGACGTGGTGACCAGCATGAGCGGCCAAACCATCGAGATCCTGAACACCGACGCCGAAGGGCGCCTGATTCTCTGCGATGCGTTGAGCTACGCCGAGCGCTTCAAGCCCGCGGCCGTGGTGGACATCGCCACGCTCACCGGCGCCTGTGTGATTGCCCTGGGCGCGGTGCGCAGCGGTCTGTTCAGCAGCGACGACGCGCTGGCTCAGCGCCTGCTGACGGCGGGCGAGACCGCGCAGGACCTGGCCTGGCGCATGCCGCTGGACGAGGACTACGCCGAAGGGCTGAAGAGCAACTTCGCCGATGTGGCCAATATTGCCGGGCGGGCCGGCGGCGCCATCACGGCGGCCAAGTTCCTGCAGCGTTTCACCACCAAATTTCCCTGGGCCCACCTGGACATCGCGGGCACGGCCTGGAAGAGTGGGGCGGCCAAGGGCTCCACGGGCCGGCCTGTGGGCCTGCTGCTGCAATTCCTGCTGGCACAGACCGAACCGGCCAAGCGCAGCCGCAAGGCCTGAAACCGGGCGCCTGAGCTGCCATGACTGAAGTCGCCTTCCATTTCAACGCGCCGGACAAGCAGGCCTACGCCTGCCGCCTGCTGCGCAAGGCTGTGGCGGCCGGCTCGCGTGTGGTGGTCACGGGGCCGGGCGCGGACCTGGCCCGGCTCGACCGCCTGCTCTGGACCTTTTCCCAGACCGACTTCATCGCCCATGTGCGCCAGCCGGCCGAGCCCGCGCAGCTGGCGGCGTCCCCCGTGGTGCTGACCGAGGCGCCGGCCGCGCCCGGGCTGCCGCATCGCCAGGTGCTGCTGAATCTGGGCGAGGACCTGCCGGCGGGTTTCGAAGCCTTCGAGCGCGTGATCGAGGTGGTGAGCCTGGACGAGGACGATCGCCAGCGCGCCCGTGGCCGCTGGAAGCTCTACACCGAACGCGGTTACGCCATCCAGCGCCACGACCTGAATCTCAAGACCTGAGGGGTGCCCCATGACCGCCCTGCCCAAGAAACTGATGCGTAGCCTGCCTACCCTGACCGAGGTGGTGGACACAGTCATCGAGCCGCACGATACGGGGGCTGTCGACGCGCTGGACGAGGAGGCGCTGATGCACCGTGTGCTGCAGCGCCTGGAACTGACGCTGGACGACCTGGTGCGGGAGGTGGTGACCTCGGCACTGGAGGAGCAGATGAAGGAGCTGGCGCCGCGTATCCGCCAGCGTGTGGACAACGCCGTGCGCAAAGCGGTGACCCAGGCCGTGGCTGGCGAGCTCAAGCCACCGTTGCAGCCGCGCTGAATTTGGCCTGCGCCCCTCATGGGAATACACGCCGGCAAAGGAATTTGGGGTAGTCTTGCGTTCGCAGTTTTCTGACCTGCAAATTTAATACTCTGGAGTGCACCATGCCCATGAATCAAGTGAATCGTGTCCTGGCCGTCGTGGCCGCCGTGGCCCTGCTGGCCGCCTGCGGCAAGAAAGAGGAAGCCGCCGCCCCCGGTTCGGCTGACCCCGTTGTGAAGATCGGCCATGTCGGCCCGGTCAGCGGCGCCATCGCCCACCTGGGCAAGGACAATGAACTCGGCGCCCGCATGGCCATCGACGAGCTCAACGCCGCCGGTGTGGTCATCAACGGCCAGAAGGTCAAGCTCGAACTGCTGGCCGAAGACGACGGTGCCGATCCCAAGCAGGGCACGGCTGTGGCGCAGAAGCTGGCCGACGCCAAGGTGGCCGGCGTGATCGGTCACCTGAACTCCGGCACCACCATCCCGGCTTCCAAGATCTACAGCGACGCCGGCATCCCGCAGATTTCCCCCTCGGCGACCAACCCCAAGTACACCCGCCAGGGCTACAAGACGACCTTCCGCGTGGTGGCTGACGACGTGCACCTGGGCAGCACGCTGGGCAAATACGCCGTGAACACCCTCAAGGCCAAGAACGTGGCCGTGATCGACGACCGCACGGCCTACGGCCAGGGCGTGGCCGAGGAGTTCACCAAGGCCGCTGAAGCTGCGGGCGCCAAGATCGTGGCCAAGGAGTTCACGACCGACAAGGCCACCGACTTCAACGCCATCCTGACCAGCATCAAAGGCAAGAAGCCCGACGTGGTCTTCTTCGGCGGTATGGACGCCGTGGGTGGCCCCATGCTCAAGCAGATGAAGTCCCTGGGCATCACGGCCAAGTTCATGGGCGGCGACGGCATCTGCACGGGCGAACTCAGCAAGCTGGCTGGCGACGCCATCGGCAGCGAGCAGGTCTTTTGCGCTGAAGCCGGCGGTGTCGAAGGCGAAGGCAAGGCCGGCATGGACAAGTTCCGCGCCGACTTCAAGGCCAAGTTCAATGTGGACGTCAACCTCTATTCGCCCTATGTTTACGATGCCACCAAGGTGATGGTGGCCGCCATGGTCAAGGCCGGTTCTTCCGACCCCGCCAAGTACCTGCCGGTGCTGGCCGCAACGTCCGACTACAAGGGCGTGACCGGCCCCATCGCTTTCGACGAAAAGGGCGACATCAAGAACGGCGCGCTCACGCTCTTCACCTACAAGGGCCAGTCGCGTGAACAGCTCGCCGTGATCCGCTGATCACTGTCGGCTCGCTGGAAAAAGCGCCTGCGGGCGCTTTTTCTTTGCCCGATCCCTATGGGGCAGCCCAGAGGCGGCCCCAAGCTCGGCTACAATAACGGGCTCCGGAGGGGTGGATGAGCGGTTTAAGTCACACGCCTGGAAAGCGTGCGTGGGGTAAAACTCACCGCGGGTTCGAATCCCGCCTCCTCCGCCAGATAGCTAGGAAATATGCGGCCTCCGGGCCGCTTTTTCTTTTTGTCCATCATCTTGTCCACCAATCTCCAGGCGGTTGCGAAAAGTCAACACAGGCGAGGTTTTCAGGCTGTCCGAACTCATCGCCGTCGGAACTCCCAGGGCGGCACTGGGTTCGTGTCTCGCCATAACCCCGTTTTCGCGCTGCGAGCTGCACGCTCTGCCGCATCGTAGGTTGCTCGATCCGCTGGCGGCTGCTCGCGCTCGTAGGCCTTGTAATGCCACGCCATGCCGCGGTGAACCTGCTCTAGATTGACGTCCTGGCCAGCCAGCAGGATCTTGCCCACCTTGCGACCGTAGCGGTCCACCTTGTCGAACTCAACCACGACGGTCTGGCGGTAGACCAGCTCACTCAGTGATTCCTTGGACTTCTGGCCATAGGGCTGGGCCTTCTCTGGCGCGTCAATGCCAGCCAGGCGGATCTTGT
>CAUPRZ010000068.1:0-8356 GCA_963513855.1 uncultured Hylemonella sp. | reverse complement strand
GCATGGCCTCGGTGCGGATCTGGAATTCCACGTTCACGCCCGAGGGGCCGACCAGGGTGGTGTGCAGCGACTGGTAGCCGTTGACCTTGGAGATGGCAATGTGGTCCTTGAACTTGCCTGGGACCGGTTTGTAGAGCTGGTGCAGCGTGCCCAGGGCGGTGTAGCAGTCGGCCAGGGTGGGCACGATGATGCGAAAACCGTACATGTCCGTGATCTGGGCAAAGCTCAGATGCTTCTCGTCCATCTTGCGGTAGATGGAAAACAGGGTTTTTTCACGGCCCGCGATACGCACGGGCATATGCACGGCCTCGAAAGCCGCCTCGACTTCGCGCTCGACCTTGCCGATCAGATCACGTCGTCGGTTGCGGGCGCGCTCCAGCGCCTTGGACAGCACGGCATGGCGCCAGGGACGCAGGTGCTGGAAGGAGAGTTCCTGCAGCTCGCGGTAGGTCTGGTTCAGGCCCAGGCGGTAGGCGATGGGGGCGTAGATCTCCAGTGTTTCAGAGGAAATACGCGCCCATTTGCTGCGCGGCACATCGGACAGCGTACGCATATTGTGGCTGCGATCGGCCAGCTTGATCAGGATGACACGCACATCGCGCGCCATGGCCAGCAGCATCTTGCGGAAGGACTCGGCCTGGCTTTCCTCGCGTGTGTCGAACTGCAGCTTGTCCAGTTTGGTCAGTCCGTCCACCAGTTCGGCCACGGGGGAGCCGAAACGTTCGATGAGTTCGGCCTTGCTGATGCCGCAATCCTCGATGGCGTCGTGCAGCAGGGCGGCCATCAGGGCCTGGGCGTCGAGTTTCCACTCGGCGCACTGGGCGGCTACGGCTATCGGGTGGGTGATATAGGGCTCGCCGCTGTTGCGCAACTGGCCCAGATGGGCCTCGTCGGCAAAACGGTAGGCCTGGCGCACCTGCTCCAGGTCCACAGGGCTGAGGTAGTCCAGCAAGGCCGTCAGGCCGGCAAAACTGGCCGCGGCCGCATTGGCCGCAGCCGGACCCGTCGGGTCGTTCAGACCCGGGGCCATGGGGACAGCAGTGGGGGCGTGCAAGAGAGCGCTCACCCCTCGAATATATAGTGCCCGGCCTACGGGTGTCGTCAGGCCAAAAAAAAGCACCGCTCGCGGTGCTTTTATCGGTTCGGGCGGGGTCGGGTCAGACCGGAACCTTCTTGAGCATTTCCAGGCCGATCTTGCCTTCGGCGATTTCGCGCAGGGCGGTCACGCCGGGCTTGTTCTTGCTCTCGATCTTGGGGGCGTGGCCCTGGCTCAGCATGCGGGCACGGTAGGTCGCAGCCAGCACGAGCTGGAAGCGGTTGGGGATGTGCTGCAGGCAGTCTTCGACGGTGATACGGGCCATGTGTGTAACTCCAGTGGGCCGGGGGACCGGCATCAGGGCAGGCGTAATGCCTGAAAGGTTTCGGGACGGGCCCGGCGCTGGGCCGGATACCGCAGCCGCTGGGCATAAGCAACCTGCTGCAGGTCGGCCAGGGCGCGCTCGAACAAGTCGTTGATTATAACGAAGTCGAAGTTCGGGGCCTGGGCCATCTCTTCCGTGGCGTTTTTCAGGCGCAGGGCGATGACCTCGTCCGTGTCCTCGCCACGTTTGACCAGACGGGCGCGCAGTTCCTCCCAGCTCGGGGGCAGGATGAAGATGGTCACCGCGGCCGGGAACAGCTTCTTGATCTGCATGGCGCCCTGGTAGTCGATTTCCAGCACGATGTCGGTGCCGGCCAGGATGCGGTCTGCGATGGCCTGACGCGAGGTGCCATAGCGGTGGCTGTGCACATGGGCCCATTCGACAAAAGCGTCGGCCTGGACCATGGCGTCGAAGGCTGCGGGCGAGACGAAATAGTATTCGCGCCCGTTCTGTTCCTGGCCGCGCGGCGCACGGGTGGTGTGCGAGACGGAGAGCTGGAGTTTCGGGTCCTTTTCGAGCAGGGCCTTGACCAGGCTGGACTTGCCGGCCCCGCTGGGGGCGGCGATGACAAAGAGGTTGCCGGGGTAATCCATGGCTGGATTTTAATGCGACAGGTTTCGCCGCCGGGCCGCCCCAAGGCGAAACGCGCCCCCTCTGGGGGCAGCGACCCGCGCAGCGGCGGAGCGTGGGGGCATCATGTCATTCTAGGTTCTGCACCTGCTCGCGCATCTGCTCGACCAGCACCTTCATGTCCACCGAGATCCGGGTCATTTCCAGGGTAGAGGACTTGGAGCCCAGGGTGTTGGCTTCGCGGTGCAGTTCCTGGATCAGGAAGTCCAGCCGTTTGCCGACTTCGCCGCCCTTTTTCAGCAGGCGCTCGATCTCGTCCAGGTGCGAGGCCAGGCGTGTGAGTTCCTCGGCCACGTCGATGCGGATGGCGTAGGCCGTGGCTTCGGTGAGCGCCCGCTCCTGGGCCGCCTGCGGCGGCGTGGCGCCGTCGGTCAGGGCCATGACGTCTTGCCAGCGCTCCAGAAAACGTTGCCGCTGCTGCTCCACCAGTTGGGGCACCAGGGGGCCGGCCTGGGTGGCCAGCTGGCGCAGCTGGGTGATGTGGCCCAGCAGCATGGCGGCCAGGCGTTCGCCCTCGCGCCGGCGCGATTCGACCATGGCTTCCAGTGCCTGGGCGCCCAGTTCCTGCAGGGCCGGGCCCCAGTCCTGGCCGCCGCCACGTTCGCCGGCGGCCAGTTTGAGGATGTCGACCACGCTCAGGGCTCGGGCGTCGGGCAACCAGGCCTGCACGCTGTCCTGCAGGGCGCCCAGACGCTGCAGTAGGCGGGGGGTGGGCTCGGCCACGCTGTCGCTGCTGCTGGTTTCGAGAAAGGCACGCACCTCAACTTTGCCGCGCTTGAGGCGGCCCTGGACCAGCTCGCGCAGGACGGGTTCGTGTGTGCGCAGCTCTTCGGACAGGCGCAGGGTGAGGTCGAGGAAACGGCCGTTGACCGAGCGGATTTCGAGGCCCAGGCGCGCGGGGGCGGGGGTCTGGGTGTCGGCCGCCGTGGCGTGCTGGACGCTGGCGTAGCCGGTCATGCTGTAAACTGGCATCGCGTATTCTGGATCTGTCAAACGACCCCGAGAATAACCGGATTGGGCCCGGGCTTCGGGCTCCACACCCATAAATATGTCCAAGGTCAAACCAGCACCGCTCTCTCCGGAAACCCAGATTGGCGGCTACCGCGTTGTGCGCAAGGTGGCAGCCGGAGGCTTTGGTGTGGTGTACCTGGCCATCGATCCCGAAGGCCAGCAGGTGGCCATCAAGGAATACCTGCCCGCCTCCCTGGTGATGCGCGCGCCCGGCGAGTTGCTGCCCCAGGTCACGACCGAAAAGCTGTCCCTCTACCGTCTGGGTCTCAAGAGTTTCTTCGAGGAAGGCCGCTCGCTGGCGCAGATCTCGCACCCCTCCGTGGTCAGCGTGCTGAACTTCTTCCGCGAGAACGAGACCGTCTACATGGTGATGAACTACCTGGAGGGCGCGTCCCTGCAGGACTTCATCATCACCGCACGCGACCAGAAGCAGCAGAAGGTGTTCCGCGAGTCCACCATCCGCTCGCTGTTCGACGAGATCCTGCGCGGCCTGCGCATCGTGCACCAGCACAAAATGCTGCACCTGGACATCAAGCCGGCCAACATCTTCATCACCGACGACAACCGTTCCGTGCTGATCGACTTCGGCGCCGCACGCGAAGTGCTGAGCAAGGAAGGCAACTTCATCCGTCCCATGTACACGCCCGGTTTCGCCGCACCCGAGATGTACCGGCGCGACGCGGCCATGGGCCCCTGGACCGACATCTACGCCATCGGTGCCTGCATCTATGCCTGCATGCAGGGTTATCCGCCCAACGAAGCACCGCAGCGTCTGGAGAAGGACCGCCTGACCACGGCACTGGCGCGCCTGCGCGGTGTGTACTCGGACAACCTGATCGAGGTGGTCGAATGGACCATGGCGCTTGATCCCCTGTCGCGCCCGCAGTCGGTGTTTGCCCTGCAGAAGGAGCTCAGCCGCGAGAGTGAGCGCCGTTACACCAAGCTCACCATGGCCGAGAAGATGCGCATGCAGTTCGACACCATGGTGGCTGATACCAAGAAAAGCGTGAAGAGCGTCACGGGCGGCGTCGCCGTCAAACCCAAATGAAATTCTCCGTTTTTCAGGTCAGCCGCAAGGGCGGACGCGGTACCAATGAAGACCGCATGGGCTACTGCTACACGCGTGACGCAGCGCTCTTCCTGCTGGCCGATGGCATGGGTGGCCACCCCGAGGGGGAGGTGGCGGCCCAGCTGGCCCTGCAGGTGGTCTCTGCCGCCTTCCAGCAGGAAAGCAAGACCGCCATCAAGGACGTGCGGGCCTTCCTGGCATCCACCGTGCTGATGGCGCATCGCCAGATCCTGGCCTATGCCGCCAGCAAGAACATGCTGGACACGCCGCGCACCACTTTTGTTGCGGCTCTGATCCAGGGCGATACCGTGAGCTGGGTGCACTGCGGCGATTCGCGGCTTTATATGGTGCGCGACGGCGAGATGTTGGCGCGCACCCGCGACCATTCCTATATGGAGCAACGCCAGGACGAGGTGCCCCCGGGCGCCAAGACCGGCGACAAGACCAACCGCAACGTGCTCTTCACCTGCCTGGGCTCGCCGGCCAATCCGGTGTTCGACGTCATGGGACCGATCAATCTGCAGCAGGGTGACCGCATCCTGCTGTGCTCCGACGGCCTGTGGAGCGCCCTGTCCGATGTCGAGATCACCTACGACCTGGGCCTCAAGCCGGTGGCGCGTGCCGTGCCCGATCTGGTCGAGAAGGCACTCGAGAAGGCCGGCAACACCAGCGACAACGTGACCGTCATCGCCATGGAGTGGGAGACGCCCGACGGCTTCGAGGAAACCAAGGGCAGCGTCTCCACCGACAGCATCAACGATGGGGTCTTCGCCTCCACCGTGCAGGCGGGTGTGGTGGATCCCTCCATGGTTGAAGACCTGGACGACGAGGCCATCGAGCGTTCCATCGCCGAGATCAACGAAGCCATCCGCCGCACCGCAGCGCGCCGCAACAGCTGAACGACCGGGCCGCCCCGACCAGGGCTTGCTCACATTCATTTTTCAGGGAAAGTCATGACGACATTTGTCCGCAGCGGCGCACGTGCCGCCGACCAGCTGCGCCCCGTGCGCATCACCCGTCACTACACCGTGCATGCCGAAGGTTCGGTGCTGATCGAGTTCGGCCAGACCCGTGTGCTCTGTACCGCCTCGGTTGAGGAGCGTGTGCCCCCGCACAAAAAAGGCAGCGGCGAAGGCTGGGTCACGGCCGAGTACGGCATGCTGCCGCGCGCCACCCACACCCGCAGCGACCGCGAGGCCGCGCGCGGCAAGCAGACCGGTCGCACGCAGGAGATCCAGCGCTTGATCGGCCGCTCCCTGCGCGCCGTCTTCGATCTGAAAAAACTGGGTGAACGCACCATTACCCTGGACTGCGACGTGCTGCAAGCCGACGGTGGCACCCGCACCGCGGCCATCACGGGTGCTTTTGTTGCTGCGCAGGACGCCGTCAACACCCTGCTGGCGGCCGGCAAGCTCACGGCCACGCCCATCACCGGTCATGTGGCCGCCATCTCGGTGGGCATCGTCGAGGGCACGCCCTTGCTGGACCTGGAATACACCGAAGACTCGGCCTGCGACACCGACATGAATGTGGTGATGACGGGTGCCGGGCACTACATCGAAGTGCAGGGCACGGCCGAAGGCGTGGCCTTCAGCCGCCAGGAGATGGACTCCCTGCTGGCCCTGGCTGAAAAAGGCGTCAGGGAACTCGTGCACTTGCAGACCGTTGCGCTGAAAGCATGAAAAAGATCGTCCTCGCCTCCAACAATGCCGGCAAATTGCGCGAGCTGCAGCAGATGCTGGCGCCGCTGGGCCTGGAGCTCGTGCGTCAGGGCGAACTCAATATTCCCGAGGCCGAAGAGCCGTTTCGTACCTTTCTGGAAAACGCCCTGACTAAGGCGCGTCATGCGGCGAAAGTGAGCGGCCTGCCGGCCATCGCCGACGACGCAGGCCTGTGCGTGGACGCCTTTGGTGGTCTGCCCGGTGTGGACACGGCCTTTTACGCCACCCAGCACGGCTACGCCAAGGGCGACGACAACAACGTCACGGCCCTGCTGGAGCAGATGCAAGACATAACCAACCGACGTGCTGCCATGGTCAGCACCCTGGTGGCCCTGCGTTCGGCCGACGATCCGGAGCCCCTGGTGGCCGTGGGTCGTGTGAGCGGTGAGATCGCGCGGGAACGCCTGGGGACGAACGGCTTCGGCTTCGATCCCGTGATGTTCATTCCCGAGTTCGGTCAGACCTTTGCCCAGTTGCCCATCGAAGTGAAAAACGCCAACAGCCACCGCGGCCGTGCGGCACAGGCCATGGTGGAACTGATCCGCGAACGTTGGTTGTGATGCGCGACATCCAGCACTACCTGCGCCCCGGCACACTGCAGCTCACAAGCCTGCCGCCGCTCTCGCTGTATGTACACCTGCCCTGGTGCCTCAAGAAGTGCCCCTACTGCGATTTCAACTCGCACGAGATGCGCAACGGTGAACTGCCTGAGCAACGTTACCTGGACGCCCTGGTGGCCGACCTGGAAGCCGCGCTGCCCCTGATCTGGGGCCGCAGCGTGCACAGCATCTTCATCGGGGGTGGCACGCCCAGCCTCTTCAGCCCCGAGTCCATCGACCGCCTGCTGGCCGACATCCGTGCCCGGGTCAAATTGCCGGCGGACTGCGAGGTCACGCTCGAGGCCAATCCCGGCACTTTTGAGAAAGATCGTTTCCGCGCTTTCCGCGGCGCAGGAGTGACGCGCTTGTCGGTCGGTGTGCAGAGTTTTAATGATGAACATCTGAAACGCATCGGCCGTGTACACGACAGCGCCCAGGCCATGGCCGCACTCGAAGAGGCTGCACGCAGCTTCGACACCTGGAACCTGGACCTCATGTACGCGTTGCCGGGCCAGAGCCTGGAGGGGCTGCGTGCAGAGATCGATCAGGCCCTGTCCTACGCGCCGCCGCACCTCTCGATCTACCACCTGACCATCGAGCCCAATACCTATTTCGCCAAACACCCGCCCGAGGTGCCCGAGGACGACACGGCCTATGCCATGCTGGACCTGATCACGGAGCGCACCGCGTTGGCTGGCCTGAACCGCTACGAAGTCTCGGCTTACGCACGCAACCATCATCACAGCCGCCACAACCTCAACTACTGGCAGTTTGGCGACTACCTGGGCATCGGCGCCGGAGCACACGGCAAGCTCACCTTTGCCCACCGTGTCGTGCGCCAGGTGCGCACACGCGACCCGCGCCTGTACATGGAGCGTGCGCTCGCAGGCGACGCCATCGCGCAGGAAGAGGAGGTGGGCCGTGCCGACCTGCCGTTTGAGTTCATGCTCAACGCCCTGCGCCTGCGTCAGGGGTTCCTGCTCAGCGAATTCAGCGAACGCACGGGCCTGGCCATCACGGCTATTGCACGTGCGCTGGAAGAGGCCGAGCGCAAGGGCTGGATCACGCGCGACCTGCAGCGTGTATTGCCCACGGCGCGCGGCTTCGATTTCCTTAGCGACCTGCAAGCCCTGTTCCTGCCCGAGCCGGCCTGATGGTCAGGCGGGTTGCGGCGCGTTATCGTCCGCACAGATCAGCAGGAGGGCCGGCATGTTTTCGATTTACGGCGAAAGCGGACGCATCTTCCGCGGTGCGATGGAAGACCTCTGGCGTGTCGAAGCACTGCGAGCCGCCATGCGTGCACGCCGGCTGCAAGCCCATGAACCGACGACCGCCGCCCAGGGCAGCGGTGTGCAGGCCGTGCCACCGGTGCCAGCACGCAGCCATGCCGCCGGGGCCGCCCTCAGTGCCTACGCCCAAGCCAGTGGCCAGGGCAGCGAACGTCATCCCCTGAGCCGTGTGGCCGATGTGATGAGCCGCAAGGTCAGCACCGTCACACCCGAGATGACCGTGCTGCAAGCCTGGCAGCAACTGGGCGAGCAGGGCCTGGGCCAGGCGCCCGTGCTGGCGGCCACCGGTGAACTCGTGGGCCTGCTCACGCGGGCCGAACTGCTGAACCTGGAGCGCCTGCCCCAGCCCGACGCGCCAGCCCAGGTCTGGCGAGCCCTGCTCATGGAACCGGTCTCGGCCGTCATGCTCAGCCCGGTGCCAGCCGTGAGCGAAGACACGGACCTGCGTCGTGTGGCCCGTGTGCTGCTCGACACCCGCCTGCCCGGCCTGCCCGTGGTCAGTGAAGAGGGGCAGCTGGCCGGCTTCATCTCGCGCAGCGACATCCTGCAGGCCGTGGTGCACGACCCGCCGCTGGATCTCTGGAGCTAGGGCCTGTTCACACTATTTTCTTGAGAT
>CAUPRZ010000067.1:0-8391 GCA_963513855.1 uncultured Hylemonella sp. | reverse complement strand
TGGCGGCGCACTATGCCTCCAACCGTGGCTTTCGCTGGGGTGAGGTCTGGGAATGGACGGCCAGCACCTTCCACGGCTACCCCGGTTTCCAGGCCGATCCCTGGCGTGATTACTCCGAACCCGCCTTCGGCAGCCACAAGGTGCTGCGCGGCGCCTCGCTGGCCACGCGCCGGCGCCTGAAGTCACTCAAGTTCCGTCATTTCGGTTTGCCTGGCCGCGACGATTTCTTCTGCGGCTTCCGCTCCTGCGCGCTCTGAGCGCGCGTTGGCAGCGGCTCTTTTTTCTTCGCCCCGCGGTACTTCCACCAGGCCAGCAGGCGGCTCATGGCCAGCACCTGGCCCATCTGCTTGGCCGGCCGGTAGCCGGGCAGCTGCTGCAGCTGCCCCGGCCAGTCCGGGCCCTGCAGAACCTCACACAGGGCCTGGACGGCGGGTTCTTCCAGCGCCGATTTGAGGCACACCAGGTGGTAGTCCTCCGTCACCAGGGGCACAAAATCCAGGCCACGTGCGCGCGCGGCCGCCTCGATGCCCAGACCGGCGTCGGCTTGGCCGGCGGCGATGGCCTGGGCCACAGCGGCATGCGAGGGCTCGGTATGACGGTAGCCCTTGATGCGGCTGCGCGCGATACGCTGCTGCGCCAGCAACTCGTCGAGCAGCAGGCGTGTGCCCGTGCCCAGGGCCCGGTTCACGAAGCGCACCTGGCCCTCGGCCAGTTGCTGCAGGCTGTGCAGGCGCAGCGGGTTGCCGCGCGCCACCATCAGGCCCTGCGTGCGCTGCGCAAAACCGATGATCTTGTGCAGGCCGGGCTTGAGCAGCGGTTTGTAGGTCTGCTCCCCCAGCGAGCCTGCGCCCGCCTGCTGCATGGTGTGAAAACCCGCCATCACGCAGCGCCCCTCGTTGAGCGCGCGCAGCGCATCCACGCTGCCCATGAAACGGATGTCCAGGTGCAGCTGGTGTTCGGTGGCGGCGTGGGTGCGCAGGGCACTGAGCGCATCGTCGTGGCTGGCGTAGAGCGTGAGGATGTGGACCGATTCGTCAAAGGCCACGGCATAGGCCCGTTCCAGGTCGGCACGCAGGGCCTCGATCTGTGGTGACAGCCGGGCCTGGGCCTGGCGTTCGGCCCACAGCAGCTTGTGGCCAAACTCGCTCAGGCGCGCGGCCTGGCCCTTTTCCCAGATCAGCAGCTCGCCGCCCAGTTCGTCCTGCCAGCGTTTGAGTTCGCCCCAGACATGACGGTAGGACAGGCCCAGCAGGCGCGCGGCGCCCGAGATCGAACCGCTTTCCTGCACCGCCTGCAGCAGGTCCAGCAAAGGGTTGCGGATCAGCCCGGTCTGTTCGGACGAGGGCGGGACGAAGCTGTAGTGGAACTGCAACCTATGCACGATAGTTCATATGGTAGGGGTTTAGGGCAATCCGTACGATACCCGAGAACCTTTTCGCCCTAGTCTTTCTCGCTCTGTCTTCCGTCTGATGTCCACCTTCACCGACAGCGCGGCCACCGCGCTGCAGCTCATCACCTCCCTGGATCCCGCCCTGCTGGCCATCGTCGGCCGCTCCCTGGCCGTCAGCGCCACGGCCTGCGCCATCGCCTGTGTGGCCGGTGTGGTGCTCGGGGCCTGGCTGGGCGTGGCGCGTTTTGCCGGGCGTGACGCCATCCTGACGCTGCTCAACACCCTGCTGGCCGTGCCCTCGGTGGTGGTGGGTCTGGTGGTCTACCTGTTGCTCTCACGCTCAGGCCCCCTGGGTCACCTGGGCTGGCTCTTCAACTTCCAGGCCATGGTGCTGGCCCAGGCCATCCTCGTGCTGCCCGTGGCCACCGCGCTCACGCGCCAGGTCATCGAGGATGCCGAGAACCAGCACGGTGAACAACTGCAGTCGCTCGGCGCGGGCACCGGCCTGCGGGGCCTGCTGCTGGCCTGGGACGAGCGTTACGCCCTGCTGACCATGCTCATGGCCTCCTTCGGCCGTGCCATCTCCGAAGTGGGGGCCGTGATGATCGTCGGCGGCAACATCGATGGCTTCACGCGCGTCATGACCACCGCCATCGCGCTGGAGACCAGCAAGGGCGATCTGCCCCTGGCCCTGGCCCTGGGCATCCTGTTGCTGGCCGTGGTGCTGCTGCTCAACACCGCCATTTCACTGGTGCGCCGCTGGCGCGAACGCATCGAAGGCAGCGGTCGTGGCCTGTCCGTGGGTGTGGAGGCGGCAGCATGAGCGCCCAGCTGCATGTGGTGCCCACGCCGGCAGTGCCCCTTGTGGCAGAGGCTGCGCCGGTTTTTGAACTGCACGACGCCGGTATTGCCTTCAGCGCTCTGCATGCTTTGCGCGAGGTCACGCTGGCCATCGCCGCGGGCGAATCCGTGGCCCTGGTCGGCGCCAACGGCAGCGGCAAAAGCACCCTGCTGCGTGTGCTGCACGGCCTGCTGCGCCCCACGAGTGGCCAGTTGCAGCACGACGGCTCGGCCCGTCAGGCCATGCTGTTCCAGCGTCCTTTTATGCTGCGCACCAGCGCGCAGAACAATGTGGCCCTGGCCCTGTGGCTGCGTGGCACGCCCTGGCGCGAGGCGCGTACGCGTGCACAAGCGGCCCTGGTGCGTGTGGGCCTGCAGGACAAGGCGGCGCAAAGCGCCCGCACGCTCTCGGGCGGTCAGCAGCAGCGTCTGGCCCTGGCACGGGCCTGGGCCCTGGGCCCCGACGTGTTGCTGCTCGACGAACCCACAGCCAGTCTGGACCCGCATGCCAAACGCGAGGTCGAACAGCTGATTGCCGACTTCGCCGCCGCGCGTGGCCGTGCGCGCCCCGTGACCCTGGTCTTTGCCAGCCACAACCTGGGCCAGGTCAAACGCCTGGCCACCCGTGTCATCTACCTGGAGCAGGGCCGTGTGCAGGCCGACCTGCCCGTGGCCGAATTTTTCAACCAGGCGCGGCTGCAAGCCGCCTCGCCTGCCGCTGCATTGTTTGTCAAAGGAGAACTCGCATGAACACTCTCAAGTCCGCCCTACTCAGGGCTGCCCTCGGCGCCACGCTGGCCATCGCCAGCCTGGCTGCCAGCGCCCAGACCATCGTCATGGCTTCCACCACCTCGACCGAGCAGTCGGGCCTGTTCTCGCATCTGCTGCCGGCCTTCAAGTCGGCTAGTGGTATCGACATCAAGGTCGTGGCTCTGGGCACGGGCCAGGCCCTGGACATGGGGCGACGCGGCGACGCGGATGTGCTTTTTGTGCACGACCAGGTGGCCGAAGAAAAGTTTGTCGCTGACGGTTTCGGCCTCAAGCGCCAGGCCGTGATGTACAACGACTTCGTGCTCATCGGCCCCAAGGCCGATCCCCTGGCCACCAAGGGCAAGGACATCGTTGAAGCCATGAAGAAGCTGGCCGCCGCCAACGGCGCCTTCATCTCGCGTGGCGACAAGAGCGGCACCCACGCGGCCGAACTGCGCTTCTGGAAGATGGCTGGCGACAACAAGGGCAGCGGTTACAAGGAATGCGGCTGCGGCATGGGCCCGGCGCTTAATATCGCGGCCTCCAGCGGTGCCTACATCCTGGCCGACCGCGGCACCTGGCTCAACTTCAAGAACCGCGCCGACCTGGCCATCCTGGTCGAAGGCGACCGCCGCCTCTTCAACCAGTACGGTGTGATGGTGGTCAACCCCGCCAAGCACCCGCAGGTCAAGCTGGCTGACGCGCAGAAGTTTGTCGACTGGGTGGTCTCGCCCGCCGGCCAGAACGCGATTGCCGCCTACAAGATCGGTGGCGAGCAGCTCTTTTTCCCCAACGCGGCCCAGTAAGCAGGACCGTGCGGCATGAAGTGCCTCACCTGGCTGCTCGCTGCCCTGCTGCTGGGGGGTTGTGCCATGAGCGATAAGCCCGCCGCGCCCCTGCAGGTTTACGCCGCCGGCAGCCTGCGCGAGGCCTTGACCATCATCGCCACCGACTACGAGGCCCGCAGCGGCGAGAAGGTGGCGCTGACTTTTGGTGCCTCCGGCCTGCTGCGCGAGCGCATCGAAAAAGGCGAGGGCGCGTTGATCTTTGCCTCGGCCGATACGGATCACCCGCAACGCCTGGCGGCGCGCGGGGGCTGGTCGGCACCCCAGGTCTTCACGCGCAACAGCCTGTGTGCGCTGACCGCTGCACACATCGCGGCGACGCCTTCCACGCTGCTGACCACGATGTTGCGTGCTGACGTGCGGCTGGGCACCTCCACGCCGCGAGCCGACCCCTCGGGTGATTACGCCTGGGCCCTGTTCCGCAAGGCCGATACCGTGCAGGCCGGGGCCTATGCCGCGCTGGACGCCAAGGCCCTCAAGCTCACGGGCGGCGCCGATTCACCCAAACCGCCGCCGGGCCGTGGCACCTATGCCTGGGTCATGGATCAGGGCCAGGCCGACGTCTTCCTGACCTACTGCACCAATGCCGTGTCTTCGCAGCGTGAAGTGCCACGCCTGAAGATCGTGCAGGTGCCGCCGGAACTGCAGGTGGGCGCCGCCTACGGCCTCACGCTGCGCAGTGACGCGCCACCGGCCGCCCGTGCCTTTGTGGCCCATGTGCTCTCCGAGCCGGGGCAGGCGGTGCTGCAGCGTTACGGCTTCGGTCGGCCATGAGAACCCTGCTGCTTCTGCTCTGCTGCTGGATGGGGGCTGCACAGGCTGCTGACCCTGTGCTGCTGCAGATCGGCGGCATGGTGCAGAACAGGCTCACGCTCACGGCCAGGGATCTGCAAGTCCAGCCGCAGAAGGACTACACGGAAAAGCGCAGCGTCATCGTCGACGGTCGCGAGGTGGTGCAGACCGTGACGATGCGCGGCATCCCGCTGCGCAATCTGCTGGACCAGGCTGGCCTGGCCTCGGACCGGCATTCGGTACGCCGTGCCTATGTGCTGCTCACCGCCCAGGATGGTTACCAGACCACCTTCTCCTGGGGCGAGCTCTACAACACGCGCCTGGGCGACGACGTGCTGGTGCTGCTCAGGCACGGTGAGGACGACCTGCTCGCGCGTGATGGCTTGCCCTCCCTGCGTTCCCTGCAGGACGTGCGCCCCGGCCCGCGCCATGTGCGCTGGCTCACCTCCATCGAAGTTCTGCTCGCTCCGAGCCGCTGAGCGGGCCCGCTCGGCACAGGGCAGATAGCTCGATTTGACATGCAGGTATTTACCTGCATATAATGGCCTCACGCACCAACACAGCACATGGACGCAGACAAGGTTTTCAAGGCACTGGGGGATCCGACACGCAGAAAGTTGCTCGACTTGCTGTGCGAGAAAAACGGGCAGACGCTGGGTGAGCTGTGCCAGCAGCTGGACATGGCGCGCCAATCGGCCACCCAGCACATCGGGCTTCTTGAAGCGGCGAACCTGGTGAGCACCGTCTGGCGTGGCCGGGAGAAGCTGCATTTCATCAACCCGGTGCCGCTGCACGAGGTCTATGAGCGGTGGGTGCGGAAATTCGAACGTCAGCGGCTCAGCCTGCTGCACGACCTGAAGAAGGAACTTGAAGGAGAGTGACCATGAAGAAAGAGCACCCCCAGCCGACGGCAGCGCCGTCGTCGTCCCCCAAGGGGATTGAGCAGCCTGGCAAAGCCAGTTCAGCTCAAGAGAAAACCAGCTTCGTTTATGTGACCTATATCCGCTCGACGCCAGACAAGGTCTTCGAAGCCATCATGAAACCCGAGATCGCGCGCCGTTACTGGGGCCACGAGAACGTCTCCGACTGGAAGCCGGGTGCTGGCTGGCAGCACGTGCGCGACGACGCACTGCGCTCGGTCCAGGTGCTGGGCAAGGTGGTCGAGGTGTCGCCGCCCACGCGCCTGGTCATCACCTGGGCCAGCCCCTCGCGCGCCGACGACCCAGAGGCCTACAGCCGTGTCACTTTCGATCTGGCGGAGTACGAGGGCATGGTGCGCCTGACGGTCAGCCACGACGAACTCGAAGCGGGCAGTGGCATGGCCAAGGGTGTGACGCAGGGCTGGCCCATCGTCTTGTCCAGCCTGAAGTCCCTGCTGGAGACCGGCCAGGGCATCGACGTCTTCGCCAAGGCCAAGGGGGCCACGAGCGGGGCCTGCTCGTGAGCCGGCCCTACAGCGGTGGCTGCGCCTGCGGCGCCATCCGTTTCACCACCCCACACGCCCCCGTGTTCCAGAACCACTGCCAGTGCCGTGACTGCCAGCGCCGCAGTGGCACCGGGCACGGCTCCTGGCTGACCTTTCCCGCGCGTGCCGAGATGGCCATCACCGGCGAGGCCAGGGAGTGGGCGGTCGCGGGCGACAGCGGCAACATGAAGATGCATGCCTTCTGCCCGATCTGCGGCACGCCGGTCTACCTGCGTTTTGCCGCCATGCCGGACCTGATCGCAGTGCCCGCGGCTAGCCTGGACGCGCCAGAACGTTTCATGCCGCAGGTCCTGACCTACCGCATCCGCGGCCTGGCCTGGGACGCGATCGATCCTTCCCTGCAGGCCTACGAGCGCATGCCGTTCGAGTCCTGCCGGAACAGCGCGTGCACGGCCTTGCGCAGCCAGGTGTGGGCCGGGTCCTTGTGGAAACGCTGGTGCCAGAACAGGTGCACATCGATCACCGGTGACTTCATGGGGGTGTCGACGTAACGCACATCCCCGTGCTGCACAAAAAACTCCGCCAGGTCGCGCGGCACGGTGGCGATCAGGTCCGAGGTCTCGACAATGGGTAGCAGGCTCATGAAGTGCGAGAGCTCCACCACCACACGCCGCTGCAGGCCCTTGGCCTGCAGGAACTGCTCGAACACATGCTCGCGCCCGTCGGGTTTGACCACCGCGTGCGAGGCCTTGAGGAACTGCGCCAGCGTCAGCTTGCCCTTGCTCAAGGGATGCCCCTTGCGCAGCAGACAGACATGCGAGCTGCGGATCAGGCGCTGCTGGTAGAAACCGGCCTTCTGTAGGTCGGGGAAATAACCGATGGCCAGTTCGGCCGCGCCGGATTCCAGCGCCGAGGCCGCGGCATGGCGTGGCATGGCCAGGGTCTTGAGGTTGATCTGTGGTGCGTGCTCAGCCAGGTGGGCCAGCAGGCGCGGCAGGAAGTTCATCTCGGCGATGTCGGGGGTGAGCAGGGTGTAGGCGCGCTGGCTGCTGCCGGGGTCGAAGACCGTGGGCTGCTGCTCCTCGGTCTGGATGGTCAGCACCAGGGGCCGGATCACTGCCCCCAGGCTCTCGGCGCGGGGTGTCGGGTTCATCAAGGCGCCGGCGCGCACGAACAGCGGGTCGTTGAAGAGCACACGCAGCCGCGCCACCGCTGCGCTCATGGCGGGCTGGCTCAGGCCCAGGGCCTCGCCAGCCCGCGTCACATTGCGGTGCTGCAGCATGGCGTCGAACACCACCAGCAGGTTCAGGTCGACCGATCGTATATCCATGGTATGGATTCTATGTATTTGTGAAATCGACTAGATCAATACCAGCCATCTCCCTAGACTCGCACCCAGAACTGTTTGATCCGCATCAAGGATGGGATCAGCGAATAACTGGAGACACGCCGATGACTTCCCTCACGCTCGCCCAGGCGCAGCAGATCCTGGCCGGCGCCCTGGCGCAATCCAAAACCTCGGGGTACAAGCCCATGGGTGTCGTCGTGCTCGACGAGGCCGGCCACCTCAAGGCCTATGCCCGTGAAGACGGGGCCAGCATGTTCCGTTTTGAAGTGGCCCAGGCCAAGGCCTGGGGCGCTGTCGGCATGGGCGCTTCCAGCCGCCTGCTGGGCCAGCGCGCCAAGGACAACCCCAATTTCTTCGTGTCCCTGGCCGCCACGGCCGGCGGCAAGTTCCTGCCGCAGACCGGCGCCGTGCTCATCAAGAACGCCGCCGGCGAGACCCTGGGTGCCGTGGGTGCCAGCGGCGGCACGGGGGACGAGGCCGAGGCCATCTGCATCGCGGGTATCCAGTCGGCCGGTCTGGTTGCAGGCTGAGCAGACAGCGTATGTCTTGCAACTGCGGCGTGGATGTCCACGCCCATGTGATTCCCGGTGAATTCCCCGCCTATCTGGGCGGCGCCACGCCCAGCGGCTGGCCTTCCATGGCGCCCGCGCAGGACTGTCATCACCGCAGCGTGATGATCGACGGCAAGAACTACCGCACCGTCTCCGACAAGAGCTGGACCACCTCGCGCCGCCTGGCTGATTTTGCCGACATGGGCCTGGAACTGCAGGCCATTTCGCCCATGCCCGAGCTGCTGTCCTACTGGCTGGCCCCAGCCGTGGGCGCGCAGCTGGTGCGTTACCTCAACGAACAGATCGCCAGCATGGTGGCCGAGTCCGGTGGCCGGCTCATTGGCCTGGGTGCCGTGCCTCTGCAGGACCTGGACCTGGCCATCACCGAGCTGCATTACCTCAAGGACAAGCTGGGCCTGAAGGGCGTGGAGATCGGCAGCAATATCAAC
>CAUPRZ010000066.1:0-8417 GCA_963513855.1 uncultured Hylemonella sp. | reverse complement strand
GTTGACGTTGGCTTCGTAACGATGGCGATGACGCTCGGTGACCACGTTGCCGTAGATCTTGTGCGCCAGCGTGTCCTTGGCCACGTCGGAGCTCTGCGCACCCAGGCGCATGGTGCCGCCCAGATCCGAATTGGCGTCACGGGTCTTGATGGTGCCGTCGGCGTCCTTCCACTCGGTGATCAGGGCGATCACGGGGTGCTGGCAATGGGGTTCGAACTCGGTGCTGTTGGCGTCCTTGAGGCCGGCCACGTGACGGGCGAACTCGATGGTCGCGACCTGCATGCCTAGGCAGATGCCCAGGTAGGGCACCTTGTTTTCGCGGGCAAAACGGGCGGTGCTGATCTTGCCCTCAATGCCGCGTTTGCCGAAGCCGCCGGGCACCAGGATGGCGTCGTACTTGGCCAGGCGGGACAGTGTCTCGTCGGTGATGGTCTCGGAGTCGACGTGTTCGATTTTCACGCGCACATGGTTGCGCATACCGGCGTGGCGCAGGGCTTCGTTGACCGATTTGTAGCTGTCGGTCAGGTCCACATACTTGCCGACCATGGCGATGGTGACTTCGCCCTGGGGGTGCTCGGTCTCGTAGACCAGGGAGTCCCAGCGTTTGAGGTTGGCCGGCGGGGTATTCAGGCGCAGCTTGTCGCAGATCAGGCCGTCCAGGCCCTGTTCGTGCAGTACACGCGGCACCTTGTAGATGGTGTCCACGTCGGGCATGGAGATCACACCCCAGCTCTGCACATTGGTGAACAGGCTGATCTTCTCGCGCTCGTCATCAGGGATGGTGCGGTCGGCGCGGCAGAGCAGGGCGTCGGGCTGGATACCGATCTCACGCAGCTTCTGCACCGTGTGCTGGGTGGGTTTGGTCTTGAGCTCGCCAGCGGCGGCGATCCAGGGCACATAGGTCAGGTGCACAAAAGCCGCGTTGTTCGGCCCTAAGCGCAGGCTCAGCTGGCGCACGGCTTCGAGGAAGGGCAGGGACTCGATGTCGCCCACGGTGCCGCCGATTTCGACGATGGCCACGTCCACGGCCTCGGGGGTCTCATAACCCGCACCGCGTTTGACGTATTCCTGGATTTCGTTGGTGACGTGAGGGATGACCTGCACGGTCTTGCCCAGGTAGTCGCCACGGCGCTCTTTTTCGAGCACGCTCTTGTAGATCTGGCCGGTGGTGAAGTTGTTGGTCTTCTTCATCCGCGTTTCGATGAAACGCTCGTAGTGGCCCAGGTCCAGGTCGGTCTCGGCACCGTCATCGGTCACGAACACTTCACCGTGCTGGAAGGGCGACATCGTCCCCGGATCGACGTTGAGGTAGGGATCGAGCTTGATGAGGGTGACTTTGAGGCCCCGCGATTCCAGGATCGCGGCCAGAGACGCTGAGGCGATTCCCTTGCCCAGGGAGGACACCACACCGCCGGTGACGAAGACGAATTTGGTCATGTCAGGTTCGGACGCGCAGTCCGAGGAGGTGGTAAAGCGAGATTATAGACCTCTGCCCATGACGAAGGCCCTGTCGAGGTGCCAGCCGGGTGCAGATGCTACATTCCGGGCCATGAATGACCTCGCTGGTAAACACATCGTCCTGGGACTGACCGGCGGCATCGCCTGTTACAAGGCGGCCGAGCTCTGCCGCGCCCTGGTGAAGGAGGGTGCCACCGTGCAGGTGGTGATGACCGAGGCCGCCGGCCAGTTCATCACGCCCGTCACGATGCAGGCCCTCTCCAACCGGCCGGTTTACCACTCGCAGTGGGACGCGCGCGAGGCCAACAATATGGCGCACATCAACCTCAGCCGCGAGGCCGACGCCATCCTGATCGCCCCGGCCAGTGCCGACTTCATGGCCAAGCTGCTGCACGGCCGCGCCGACGACCTGTTGAGCCTGATGTGCCTGGCCCGGCCCATCGAGACCGTGCCCCTGCTGCTGGCCCCGGCCATGAACCGCGAGATGTGGGCCAACCCGGCGACCCAGCGCAATGTGATCCAGCTCAAGGCCGACGGCGCCCATGTGTTCGAGGTGGGCTCGGGTGACCAAGCCTGCGGCGAGGTGGGCGACGGCCGCATGCTGGAAGCGGATGAACTGCTGGCGGAGGTGATCACCTTCTTTGCAACCAAGAGCCTGCGCGGCCAGCGTGTGCTGGTGACGGCTGGTCCGACCTATGAGGCCATCGACCCGGTGCGTGGCATCACCAACCGCTCCAGCGGCAAGATGGGTTTTGCCATCGCACGCGCTGCGCGTGAAGCCGGTGCTGACGTGACCCTGGTGGCCGGCCCGGTGCATCTGCCCACGCCGCGTGGTGTGCGCCGTGTGGATGTGCGCTCGGCACGTGACATGCAGCTGGCCGTCGAAGCGGAATCCCAGGGCGCTACTGTTTTTGTAGCTACAGCGGCTGTCGCTGACTGGCGCCCGGCTACGTCGGCCGAGCAGAAGATCAAGAAGGACGGCTCCGGTGCGGTGCCGGCACTGGCTTTCGTCGAGAACCCGGACATCCTGGCCGCCGTGGCCCAGGGCGCCCGTGCGAAAAGCGGTGCGCTCTACTGTGTGGGTTTTGCCGCCGAAAGCCACGATCTGTTGGCCAACGCCCAGGCCAAACGTGTGCGCAAAGGCGTCCCTCTGTTGGTGGGCAATATCGGCCCGGCCACCTTTGGCCAGGATGACAACGTGCTGCTGCTGGTCGACGAAAAAGGCGTGACCGAACTGCCGCGGGCCGACAAGCTCATGCTTGCACGCCAGCTGGTGACCGAGATCGCGCGCCGCCTGCCGGTCTTGCTCTGACCTCTTTCTCCGTTTCCCTGTTTTTCCCCTGACCCATGAACATCGACGTCAAGATTCTTGATCCGCGCCTGGCGGATCAACTGCCCACCTATGCCACCCCCGGCAGCGCCGGCCTGGACCTGCGCGCCTGCCTGAGCGAGGCCGTGACCTTGTTGCCCAATGCCTGGCAGCTCATCCCCACGGGCATGGCCATCCACCTGGCTGAC
This sequence comes from uncultured Hylemonella sp., assembly GCA_963513855.1. GTDB lineage: Bacteria > Pseudomonadota > Gammaproteobacteria > Burkholderiales > Burkholderiaceae_C > Hylemonella. Next base: position 5,441 of record CAUPRZ010000066.1, on the reverse strand, counting down.
CCGGGCTACGCCGCGTTGATCCTGCCGCGCTCGGGCCTGGGCCACAAGCATGGCATCGTGCTGGGCAACCTCGTCGGGCTGATCGACAGCGACTACCAGGGCCAGCTCATGGTGAGCGCCTGGAACCGCAGCCCGACGGCCTTCACCATCGAACCGATGGAGCGCATTGCGCAGCTGGTCGTCGTGCCCGTGGTGCAGGCGAAATTTAATGTGGTGAATGAATTTGCCGCAGCCACCGAGCGTGGCGCGGGCGGCTACGGCTCCACCGGGAAAAGTTGATCCCCCTGTTGGGGCTCACTGCGTGTAGCCCCCTCTCCCCCGGAGGGGGACAACCCCAGCGGCCCGGCGAAGCCGGTTCCGCGGGGTTCCTTGGCTAAGACACGACCGGGTTAGTGCAGCTTGTCGTTGCCCGGGCCCTGCTCGTGCAGCGGGGCGATGCGGAAGAAACCTGTGCCGGCCGTGCCACGGCCGATTTCCTCTTCGGTGGCTTCGCGCACGGCTTCGACCTTGAGGCGCAGGCGCAGCGCAATGCCGGCCAGCGGGTGGTTGCCGTCCAGCACCACGTGCTCGGGGTAGATCTCGGTGACGGTGTAAAGCGCGTCCTTGGGGGCCTCGGGGTTGCAGCCCGGGGGGAGGGCGCTGCCCTCCAGCGTCATGCCTTCTTCCAGTTCAGGCGGAAAGAGTTCGCGCTTTTCCAGGAATAGCAGTTGCTCCTGGTAGTCGCCGAAAGCTTCTTCGGGTTCGAGCTGCAGCGCCACGGAGGCGCCGACGCTGTGGCCTTGCAGGGCGTCCTCGATCTTCTTGAAAAGATCATCGCCGCCGATCAGGAATTCGACGGGCTCGTCGAGCACATCGAGTTCTTCCTCAAGGGTGTCTGTCAAGGTCCAAGTTAGCGCGACCACGCATTGCTGATTGATGTCCATAAGGCAGAATTGTCGCTCAATAAGCTCTCCCCGACTCTCGCTCACTTCGTGTAGCTCGCATCCCCCTCAAGGGGCAACGCCAGTGACCCGGCAAAGCCGGTTCCACGGCGTTCCCGGTTTGGGCCATCAGCGCATATCTATTACAGTTTCTTCCCATGGACATCAAACAAACGCTGCCCCTGCTGGGCGGCCTCAGCCCCGAAACCTTTATGCGCCGCCACTGGCATAAGCAGCCCCTGCTGGTGCGCCAGGCCATACCCGGTTTCAAGGCGCCGCTGCAGCGCAGCGCATTGTTCGACCTGGCCGCGCAGGAGGATGTGGAATCGCGCCTGGTCACGCTGGAGCGCCGCCGTGGCAAGGAGCATTGGGCCCTGCAGCGTGGGCCTTTTGCACGGCGTGCCTTGCCCGCGCTCAAGACGCCCGAGTGGACCCTGCTGGTGCAGGGCGTGGACCTGCACAACGATGCGATCCACGGCCTCATGAACCGTTTCCGTTTCATTCCCGACGCACGCCTGGACGACCTGATGATCAGCTACGCCAGCGAGGGTGGTGGGGTGGGGCCGCATTTCGACAACTACGACGTTTTCCTGTTGCAGGCCCATGGCAAGCGCCGTTGGCGTATCGGCCAGCAGGAGGACCTGAGCCTCAAGCCCGGCATGCCGGTCAAGGTGCTGGCGAATTTCCAGCCCGAGCAGGAGTTTGTGCTCGAGCCTGGCGACATGCTTTACCTGCCGCCGCAGTATGCGCACGATGGCGTGGCCGAGGGCGGCGAGTGCATGACTTATTCCATCGGTTTTCGTTCGCCCAAGGCCGGTGAGCTGGCGCAGGAGCTGTTGCAACGCCTGGCCGAAGATGCGGTCGAGGCCGTGGGTGAGGATTTCTACCGGGATCCACGTCAGGCTGCCTTGGCCAAGCCGGCCGAATTGCCGGCCGAGTTGCAGCGTTTTGCTCGGCAGGCCCTGCAGCAGGCGCTCAAGGACCCGCTCGCCCTGACACGGGCGCTGGGCGAGACGATGTGTGAGCCCAAGGCCCAGGTCTGGTTCGAACCGGGGCAGCGGTTGCGCTCGCGCCATGGCGTGGTGCTGGACCGGCGCACGCGCATGCTCTACGACGAGGCACACATCTACATCAATGGTGAAAGCTACCAGGCATCAGGGCGCGATGCCGCTCTGATGCGCAAGCTGGCCGATGAACGCAGCTTGTCGGCGGCCGAGTTGGGCCGTGCCAGCGCCGCCGCACGTGAGCTGCTGGGCGACTGGTGCGAGGACGGGTGGGCCCATGAGCACTGAATCGATTCCCTCCGCCTTGCCGCAGGGCCGCCTGCAGGGGCGCAGCGTCTTCCAGCAGGGGGTGCGCGACGCGCTACAGCAGGCCGCGCGCGAGGGCTGGAACGAGATCATCGTCTCGGATGCCAATTTCGCCGACTGGCCCCTGGGCGAGCGTGCCGTGGCCGAGGCCCTGCAGGCCTGGTCACGCGGCGGGCGGCGTTTTGTGATGCTGGCCATGAGTTACGAGGGCATTCCACGCTGGCATGCGCGTTTCGTGAAGTGGCGCCAGACCTGGAGTCACATCATCGAGTGCCGCGTCTGCCGCAGCAGCGATGCGCTGGCGTTTCCCAGTGTGCTCTGGAGCCCGGCCTGGGTGATGCATCGCATCGACACCGAGCAGGATGTGCTGCTTTGTGATCACGAGGCAGCACGCCGCGTTGCCTTGCGTCAACTGCTCGACGAATGCCGGCGCGACAGCACCGCGGGTTTTCCATCCTCGGTGCTGGGGCTGTAGGCGCTTGCCTCCCCTCTGGTGGCCTCGGTCCTAGGGTTCTCCCTGATCTTTTCCCGGAACTGGTGCATTCCCACAATATAATTTGTGGCTAAGCGGGTGGGCGCAAGCCGGTTCGCTTGCATCGGTTGGTCGCGACTGGCCGGTGGTTTTCCGGAAAATGTCATCAACTTCGAATCAGATAGATACAAAATGAACAAGTCTCTCGTTCTGGCCGCCGTGATCGCTGCTGCTGCCCTGGCCGCTTGCGGCAAAAAAGAAGAAGCCGCCGCTCCGGCTGCTGCCCCGGCTCCCGCTGCTGCCGCTCCGGCCCCCGAAGCTGCTGCTCCCGCCGCCGCTCCGGCTGCTGCCCCCGCCGCTGACGCTGCTGCTGCTCCCGCTGCGGTACCGGCTGCTGCCGAGCCCGCCAAGAAGTAATTCTTGCAGGCATGAAAAAAGCGACCCTCGGGTCGCTTTTTTTTCTCTAGCCCTGACGCGCCACCGGCGCTAAGGAGCGAAAGATCAGCGCAGATCGTCGGTGATCACCTTGAGAATGCGCTGGGCGTGGTCTGTCGGCACCGGGGCGCCTTCGGCACCGAGTACAGAGACCGTGCTGCTCTCGCCCTGGCTGCGCACCGTGATGCGGTACTTCTGAGGTGTCTTGTCCTTGGGCGTGCTGCTGAACATGCGGGCGAAGAAACCGGGCTCCTCATCGCCGGGCGCACGCGGCTCCACATAACGCACGAAATAGACACCCTGGCTGCGATCCCGATCTTCCACCGTGAAGCCCGTGCGGTCCAGCGTCAGGCCCACACGACGCCAGGCGCGGTCGAAGCTTTCGCTGATCAGCACCACGGGCTGGCCGTCACGTTGTTCCAGGCGTGAGGTCTGGCGAGTTGTTGCGACAGCTGCTGCCTGCAGATCAGCTTGCGCGCTGCTGGCCCCGAGCTTGAGCATGAGGCGGCGCAGCATCTCGACTTCCATGTCGGAGTCGGGCGCGCGCGTCTGCCAGATGGTCTTGGTCTTGTCCGTGTCCGCGTAGACCTCTTCCATGCCGCGGTGGCTGATGTAGATCTCCGTGCCACCTGCGGACGTGCGCTCCAGTCGCGTGCGGTACTTGTCCAGCTGACTGGTGGAGTAGAAGACATCCAGAATCCTGCCGAGGGTACGGCGGACGATGTCCTGCGGCAGCTTGGCCCGGTTCTCGGCCCAGTCGGTTTCCATGATGCCGAGCTTGGGGTCTTCCGTCAGGACGGTCAGGCCGGTTTCCTGCCAGAAGGTCTTGATCTCGGGCCAGATTTTTTCAACCGGCTGCTCCACCACCAGCCAGCGCTGGGCGCCCTGGCCTTCCAGGCGCATGCCGGGGAAGACCGAGGCGACGGTGTTGCCCGGAGCCTGGCTTGCGTTTTGCAAGCCAGTGGCGCTGACAGTGGCGCCAGGGGTCGCGTAACGGGTGTCGCGCGGCAGCTGGGTCAGGTCGGGCGGGATGGACAGGGAGGGCGCCTTGGCGGCGGCCTTGTAGTCCACCTTGTCACCCTCGAGTGTGGAACAGGCGGCCAGCGCCAGTGTCAGGCCCAGCAGGGCCAGTTTCGATACGTGCTTCAACGGGGGATCCTCTTTACAGCAGACCGACGGCGCGCAAGGCGCCTTCGACCACGGGCTGGTTGGCCGGGGTCAGCGGTGTCATGGGCAGGCGCAAGGTGCCGCCACAGCGGCCCATGCGGTGCAGGGCCCACTTGACGGGAATGGGGTTGGGTTCGACAAACAGGTGCTTGTGCAGGGGCATGAGCTTGAACTGGATCTCCATGGCGCGTTTCGTATCGCCTGCCATGGCGGCCACGCAGAGTTCGTGCATCTGGCGCGGGGCCACATTGGCCGTCACGCTGATATTGCCGTGGCCGCCGCAGAGCATGAGCGCCACGGCGGTCGGATCGTCGCCCGAGTAGATGGCGAAACCCTTGGGGGCTTCACGGATCAGCCATTGCGCGCGTTCGATATTGCCCGTGGCTTCCTTGATACCGACGATGCCCGGCAGCTGGGCCAGGCGCAGCACAGTGTCGTGCGCCATATCGGCCACGGTGCGACCGGGCACGTTGTAGAGCACCATGGGCAGGTCACCCACGGCTTCAGCAATGGCCTTGAAGTGCAGGTATTGGCCCTCTTGCGTGGGCTTGTTGTAGTAGGGCACGACCTGCAGCTGGCAGTCGGCGCCGACCTTCTTGGCGAAGCGGGCCAGTTCGATGGCCTCGGCGGTGGAGTTGGCGCCGCAGCCGGCCATGATGGGCACTTGGCCCTTGGCCTGCTCGACGGACACGCGGATGATCTCGCAGTGCTCTTCGACGTTGACGGTGGGCGATTCGCCCGTGGTGCCGACCACGCCGATGCAGTCCGTGCCTTCAGCGACGTGCCAGTCGATCAGTTTGCGCAGGGTGGGGTAGTCAACGCTACCGTCCTCGTGCAGGGGGGTGACGAGGGCCACGATGCTGCCGGTGATCTGGCGATGGGAGGATGTCATGTCCGAAGGAGGGAAGTGGAGTTCAGGCTAAGGGTGCATTCTACCGAGCACCGGGGGAGTGGCCTCAGAGTGGATAACGCAGGGGCGCGCCATCCGTGGACAGGCCGGCCGCCTGTACGGCCGCAATGCGCTGCACAAAACGCTCGGGGGCGGCCTGGTAGCCGTCCTCGTAAGCCACGATACGCAGGCCGGCACAGACGCGCAGCAGCTCGCCGGGCTGCAGCAGGAAGTCGGGGCGCGAGGGC
>CAUPRZ010000065.1:0-8527 GCA_963513855.1 uncultured Hylemonella sp. | reverse complement strand
TTGCCGACCGAGTTCGCGGGTACCTGGCAGGAGCGCGTCGCCACACCGTCGATCAGCACCGTGCAGGCGCCGCACTGGGCAATGCCGCAGCCATATTTCGTGCCGGTGAGATTGAGTTGTTCACGCAGCACCCACAGCAGCGGGGTGTCCGGGGCGGCCTGGAATTCCAGTTCCTCACCGTTGACATTGAGTTTCGCCATCGCTTTCTCCTTCGACCGGGTGCGCGTGCGGCGCGCGCAGGCCCGGGGAGTCGGGCCACGGTGTTTTATACGGGATTTCGGTGACCGTTGCACGTGGGCAGCGCAAGCGCGTACGGCCTGGATGGCGAGGGTTTACCCGTGACGGGCGGTTTTAGCTCGGCAATTGCTGCGCGGCCTTGTCCAGCCAGAGCTGCAGGTTGTCGAGCAGATCGCGTTGGCTGAAGGAGCAGCTTTCTTCAGAAAAAAGTGCACTCGATTCGAGCCGGTCCAGCAGGCCGAACAGCACTTCGGTGTAACGCGGTGGCAGGGCCGCGAGCAAACCGGTCTGCTCGCGCGCTATCTTGCTGAAGGCCGCGGGGGTGAGCGTATCGCTGCGCAGTGCGTCCAGCCCGGCCTGCAGCGGTGCCAGCAAGGGATGGCTCATGCCTCAGTCCAGACGCGCGCCGGATTTTTGCACCGCAGCGGCCCAGCGCGGCATCTCGCCCGCCAGGAACTTGGCGAAGTCTTCGGCGCCCAGGAAAGCCGGGTCGGCGCCCTGGCTGATCATGCGCTCGCGCAGATCGGGCTGGCTCAGCACCTGGCGGAAGGCGTCGCTGAGCTTGGCCACAGCCTCCTTGGGCGTGCCGGCCGGTGCGAGGAAACCATAGAAGCCTACGACCTCGAAACCCTGGATGCCGCTCTCGATCACCGTGGGAGTGTCAGGCAGGGCCGGGTTGCGCGTGCGGCTGGTCACAGCCAGCGCGCGCACCTTGCCCTGCTTGTGATAGGCCGCGGCCTGGGGTATCGATTCCGCCATGAACTGCACCTGGCCGCCCATGAGGTCGGTGAAGGCCGGTGCGCTGCCGCGGTAGGGGATGTGGACCATGAAAAGCCCGGTGGCGTTCTTGAACATCTCGGGCACGAGGTGGCTGATGCCGCCGTTGCCCGCCGAGCCGTAGTTGATCTGGCCGGGGCGCGTGCGCGTGTAGTCCATGAACTCCTTGAGCGTGTTCACCGGCAGCTTGGGGTTGACGAGCAGGGCCAGGGGTTGCATGGCCGTACGTGCGATGGGCACGAAGTCCTTGAGCGTGCCGTAGGGCAGCTTGCTGTAGAGCGCGGGGTTGATGACCATCACACCGGTGTTGGCCAGCATGAGGGTGTGGCCGTCGGGGGCGGCCTTCATCACGTCCTGCGCTCCCACGGTACCGCCGGCACCGGCCTTGTAGTCGATCAGCACGGTTTGGCCCAGCACGGCCTGCAGGCGGTCGGCCAGCAGGCGCGCATGCTGGTCCAGCGGGCCGCCGGCCGGGAAACCGATGACGATGCGCACCGGCTTGGAGGGGAAGGTCTGGGCCGTGGCGCCGAAGGCGAACAGCAGGCCGGCGATCAGGAGAACAAGGTTCTTGCGCATGATGGACGTCGGGGTCGCAATGAAGAAGCCTTGATTGTGCGTCCGACCCGGGCCTCAGCCAGACCGGGTAAACGCGGAGAGCCGCGAGCATGGCCAGAACTGCAGCCTGCGGTGATGAAGGAAGACCCAGTGTCAATTAAGTCACGTCCAGCCAAGCTTTTTTGCTATCAAATTTGCACTTTGGAGGCGTCGGCCGCACAATCCACACACCTCAATCCAAGGCGTTGGAGTTCCCCATGAAAAAGCACACACGTGGCTTCACCCTGATCGAACTGGTCATCGTGATCACCATCATTGCCATCCTGGCGGCGATTGCGCTGCCGCGTTATATTGCCCTGCAATCGGATGCCCGCGCCGCCAAGCTGCAGGCTGCCGCCGGCAGTGTCAAGTCGGCCGCCGCCCTCGCCAAAGCCTTGTGTGTCACTCAGACGGGGACCGGTTCCACAACCTTCCTGATGGGCGGTGGCTGCAACGTAGCTGCTGGTGCGACGGTTGGCATTGTCATGGATGGCCAGAACGTGCTGACAGGTTTTGCCTACCCCACGGCTGAGGCTGGCGGTATCCAGGCCGCCGCGCAACTTCAAACAGCTGAATACACGATGACATTTGCAGGCGATGTGATGACGGTCCAGTCCCCTGGCGCGACGACCCCCGCAAGCTGCCAGTTCACATACACCTGGACGCCGGTCGCTAACGGCGCGCCGACGATCTCGGTGCCCGTCATCTCGGGCTGCTGATCCTTCCCCGCTCCCAACAAGGGGCTGTTCACGGCAGGCAAAATACCTGCCATGAGCAGCCCCTCGTTTTTGCCCCCTGCGATTCCTCCCGCTGAACTTGATGCCACCCTGCAGCGCCAGGGCCATGCAGTGCTTGATGCCACGTCCGTGGCCCAGCTCAGCGGCGGTAGCGTCGCTGAGCTGCGGGCCCTGCTGCCTTACTGGGACGATCTGCCGCCCGATCCTCACCTCAAGGACGGCGGCCGTTACCGGAGACGCCGTCATTCCTGCTTTGTGCTGGAAGGCGACGCGCTGACCCAGGTGCCGCATCGTGCGCACTGGCAGCCGCTGGAATACAACGCCCTGCACGGCGGCATGCAGCGCCTCTTCGAAGCCATGGACCCGGCCCTGGTGGCGCAGCCAGCCTGGGCCCAGCTGCTGCGCTGGCTGGGACGTGTGGCCAGCACCCTCAAGGGCGCACAGCCTTGGTACATCGAGGCCCATCCTTTTCGCATCGACACCACCGACGGCATCGGCCGGCCCACGCCCGAAGGCGCGCATCGTGACGGCGTGGACCTGGTGGCGGTGTTTCTGGTGCAGCGTCGCGGTGTCAAGGGCGGCGAGACCCGGGTGTTTGAGGCCGATGGCCCCAACGGCCAGCGTTTCACGCTGAGCGAGCCCTGGTCGGTGCTGCTGCTCGACGATGCGCGTGTGATCCACGAAAGCACTCCCATCCAACCCGTGGGTCAGCCCGCCTACCGTGATACGCTGGTCGTCACCCTGCGCGCCAGTGCCTTCCAGGGTGAGGACGCAGTCACCACCTTGTGAAGGAGCCGCCCATGTTCAAGCACATCCTGATTCCCGTCGACGGTTCGCCGACGGCGCAGCAGGCCGTCGAGAAGGCGGCCGGTCTGGCCCAGGCCTTTGGCAGCCGGACCACGGTCATCTATGTGATCGACCCCTATCCCTTCACAGGCCTGGGCAGCGACTTCGCCTACGGCCAGGCCGAATACCTGGGTGCCGCGGCCAAGGAGGCCCAGGAAGCCATCGCGGCGGCGCGCGCCCTGCTGTCCGCAGCCGGTGTGCCCGTGGAGAGCCAGGTGGTGGAAGCCCATGCGACCTGGCGCGGCATTGTCGAGACCGCGAGTACGACAGGCGCCGACCTCATCGTCATGGGTTCACACGGCCGCCGCGGCCTGGAGAAGCTGGTGCTGGGCAGTGTGACGCAGCGCGTGCTGTCGCACGCTGCGCAACCGGTGTTGATCGTGCGCGGCTGAACATTTGCGGCGCAGCGACAGATGGGCATGTTCCGACAGCCGGAACTTGTGCCGAATCACGCCAGCTTGGTATAAACCATAGGCATGCGCCTATCGACCCGAGTCACCCTGACCCTTGCGGCCCTCGTTCTTGCGGGCTGTACCACCCTCGCGATCAAGAACCTCGATGCACTCTTCGGCCCCGCCAGCCCCAAGGAGTACGTCACGACCGCGGTCATCCCCGCCGTGGAGTACGAACGCGACATCCGTCCGCTGATGGAAAAGCGTTGTGTGGCCTGCCACGGCTGCTACGACGCGCCCTGTCAGCTCAAGCTCGATTCCCTGCAGGGCCTGCTGCGTGGCGGCAGCACCGAGAACGTCTACGGTTTGCGGCTGAACGCCGGTGAGCCCTCACGCCTGTTCCAGGACGCACACACGACGGCCGACTGGCGTGCGCGTGGTTTCCACCCGGTGCTCAACGAGCGCGGCAACACGCCGCAGGCGAATCTGCAGGCCAGCGTGACGGCACAGCTGCTGGACCTGAAGCAGCAGAACCCGCTGCCGCCCGGCAAACATCTGCCCGCCAGCTTCGACCTGTCGCTCGACCGGGCCCAGCAATGCCCGGCGATCGAGCAGATCGACGCCCACATCGAGAAGTTTCCGCTGGCCGGCATGCCCTATGGCCTGCCGGGCTTGAGCCCGGCGGAACACCAGACCTTCACCCGCTGGCTCGCGCTGGGGGCGCCCGCTGCGGCACCCGCGCCGCTGAGCCCGGCGGTCGCGCAGGAAGCCGCTCATTGGGAGCAGTTCCTCAACGGCGACAGCCTCAAGCAGCAGCTGGCCGCACGTTATATCTACGAGCACCTGTTCCTCGTGCATGTCTATCTGGAAGACGCGGGGGACCGCAGCGTGTTTTTCAAGCTCGTGCGCTCGCGCACGCCGCCCGGTCAGCCCATCGTCCCGATCGCGACACGACGTCCTTACGACGATCCGGGCGTGGGCCGTGTCTATTACCGCCTGTGGCGCGATCCGGCCAGCATCGTGGCCAAGACCCACATACCCTATGCCCTGTCGGCGGCCCGTCGCGAGCACTGGCGCCAGTGGTTCATCGCGGCCGATTACACCGTCAGCGCCTTGCCCGGCTACGCCCCCGAGACGGCCTCCAACCCCTTCATCACTTACGCTTCGATTCCGATCGCCTCGCGCCATGCCTTCCTGCTTGACGAAGCGCAGGTCACGGTGATGAACTTCATCAAGGGTCCGGTGTGTCGCGGCAATGTGGCGCTGGACGTGATCCGTGACCGTTTCTGGGTGTTTTTCACTTCGCCCCAATCGGTCGCGATGAAACCCTACTCGGACTTCCTGGCCACCCAGGACAAGCACCTGCGCCTGCCGGCCGAATCCGAGAGCAACTTCCTGGCCATCGTCCACTGGAAGGGCTACGCCGAATCACAACGCGACTATCTGCAGGCCAAGGGCGATTTCATCCACCACAACGTCAAGTACCTGAAGGAATCGCAGCTCAGCACCTTCTGGGATGGTGATGGGCGCAACAAGAATGCGGCGCTCACCGTGTTCCGCCACGGTGACAGCGCGACGGTCACGCAGGGTCTGGTGGGCGAGCCACCGCTGACGGCCTGGCTGATCGACTACCCCATCCTCGAGCGTATCCATTACCTGCTGGTGGCCGGTTTTGATGTCTATGGTTCGGCCTCGCACCAGGCGATGACACGCATGTACATGGATTTCCTGCGCATGGAGGCGGAGATGAATTTCATCGCCTTCCTGCCGCAGGAACAGCGCAAGAGCGAGGTCGCCTTCTGGTACCGCGGTGCGGTGGAGAGCGTGCACGACTACGTCCATGCCTACTTCGAGACCGGGGTGCTGCCCACGCCCTAGGTCTACCGCAGCGATCAGCCCAAGCGCGAGCTTTACCAGGCGCTGCGTACACGCCTGGTCCCGGTGCTGAACCCCCGCCATGAGCTGGAGCAGTCGGGCCTGCCGGCGGCGGCAGTGGCCGAACTGAAGAAGCTGCACCAGATCCGCGGCACGGCGGCGGCTCTGATCCCCGAGAGCGCGATCATCAAGATCCAGGGCCATGGCCTGCTCACCTTGCTGAGCAATACCGCCTACACCAACATCTCGTCGATGTTTGACGAAGCGAGTCGCCGTGTGGTTGCCGAAGACAGCCTGACGATTGCCAACGGTGTGCTGAGTGCCTATCCCAACATCTACCTGAAGCTCACGCTGGCCGACATCCCGGAGTTCGTGCGGCGGGTCGGTGAACTGAAGACTGAAGCCGATTACAGCCGCCTGCTGGACCGTTTTGGTGTGCGTCGCACCGACCCGGGCTTCTGGGCTTTCAGCGACCAGGTGCTGGCCGACTACCGGCGCGCCGAACCGGTGAGTGCCGGCGTGCTCGACTACAACCGCTACGACAACCGCTGAATCAGCCCTGCCTGCGGGCCTGCATCTCGGCGCCCATGGCGGCCAGCTCGTCTGTGGGCGTGAGCGCACGGGCCGCGGGAAAGACCAGGGCGTCTTCGGTGTCCAGATGCTCGGCGTAGAGCGCAGCAAAGCGCGCGGCAGCCTCGCGTGTAGCCGCACTTACCGCTTCCGTGCAGCCGGCTTCGCGCCATCGCAGGAGTGTGGTGCGCAGTACGGCCCAGTCCTGTTCCATGCGTCGGTGTTCGGCCTGCAGGCGTAACACGGTGGTGCGCTGCGCGGCGTCGCCCTGCGTCAGCAGCCGGGGGAAGACATGCAGTTCCTCGTCCTGGTGGTGCAGCGGTGCGGCCAGGTCGAAGTAGCGCAGCACGTCGGCCGCAGCCGACTGGGTTTGCGTGTCGTGTCCCTTGTTGCTGATGTAGTCGATCAAGCGTCCCAACAGGTCCAGCGTGCGCTGCACGCGCTCGTGGCAGGCGCCCAGCATCTCATAGGGCAACTCGAAGCCCACGGCCGGGGCCTTGAAGCCGGGCAGGGCCGTGGCCACGGTCTCAGGCAGCCGGTTTGGGCGGCGTCAGGTCGGCCAGCTGCTTGCGCATGGCCTTCTCGTCATTGAAACGCTTGGTGGCGTCGCGTGCCACGGCCAGCGATCCGATCATCTGGCCCGATGCGTCGCGCACCATCTCGAAGCTCATGTCCACGTAGATGAATTCTTCGCTCTTGTGCAGCGAGCGCGTGATCATGGACGTGCGCCCCGGCTTCACACCGCCGCGGGCGATGGCCTGGTCAAAGCCTTCCCAGTGCGCCTTGCGCATGCGCTCGGGAACGATGAGGTCCAGGCTCTGGCCCTGGGCCTCGGCGGCGGACCAGCCGAAGACCTTTTCGGCGCCGCCGTTCCAGAAAGTGATGACACCTTTGAGGTCGCAGTAGATCAAGGCCTCGGGCATGCTGCGCAGGATGTGGGCCGCGGTGGATTCGAGAGAGGAAGACATGGGAGATTCCGGTCAGATGCAGACCTGCCTAGGTTAGCCGAAAGAGGCACACAGTCCAAGACGCAAAAAAACCATGGGGAACGCCCATGGTTTTTCAGGATATTCAGGTCTTTCGGGGGCTGGCCCCGGAATCCCTGCCCAGTTTTCAGCGGCAGCTGTAGCTCGCCGCCTCGCGCACCGGGCCCGTGCCGTTCCAGGTGATCTTTTTCGGGTAGACGCAGGCCGGGTAGCTGGTGCTCTTGTCGCGCGACTGGAGCACGATGTTCTCGGGCGCCGCACCGCGCTCCACCCAGTCCACCAGGGCGCTGAACAGGGTGTCCTGCTCGCGCGTGGGGTTCTGGTTGGTATTGCCCGGCAGCTGGGGCATGGGCACGCTGTTGTTGACGTTGCCCACGGTCCAGGCGCGGCCTTGCGAGCTGTGCGCCATGCCGGGCAGGTTGTACAGGCGCAGGAACTGCTGGGCCTGGGCGTCACCACCGGCGCCAGCCTTGATGCGTTCGTAGTAATGGATGGAACCCTGGGCCGGGATCACGTCCTCGGCCAGACCGTTCCACAGGATCATCTTGCGCTTCAGGCTGGCGAACTTCACGGCAGCGGCGGCATTGTCGGTCTGGTAGTCGCGCAGCAGGGGCTGGTCCAGGCCCTGGGTGAGCGCCTGGGCGTAGCTCGTGTAGCTCAGCTCTTGCCAGCGGTTGCGCACGGAGGTGGAGCTGTTGCGGGTCGCCATGCCCGAGACCACGGCCGCATCGGCCGCATAACGCACATCGCGCAGCGCCAGTGCCAGCATGTCGGTGCTGGCGCGTGTGATCTGCCCGCCGAAACTGGAACCGCGTGTCAGGCTCCACCAGATCTGCTTGTTGCCTCGCACCTGGCCGCTGCGGCCGGCGTCGGTCTGCTGCGGGTCGTAGCTGCCGTCGATGGTCGGGCCGTACCAGATCTTGTTGAGGGCCACAGCCTCTTTGGCGCTCATGCAGCTCGCGGCGTCGGCATTGCTGCCCGTCACGCCTTGCCCGGCCACACCGGTGCACAGGGCGCCGGCGTCACGCAGGGGGTCGTAGTTGCAGGCAAAGGGGTCGAGCAGGAAACCGAGTTTTTCCTTGTCGCAGGCGGCCACGGCGCGGGTGTTGACGGCGGCTACCTTGCGGGCAAAGGCGGCGGCTGCATCCTTGTCCAGCGCGGTGAAACCCAGTTCACTTTTCATCACGATCTGCGGGTAGAGACTGGTCAGGCCGAAACTCGGCGCATTGATGGCCGGCTGGCCGATCAGGAAACCGTCGTAGAGCTCGGGGTGCTTCTGCGCCATCTGCAGGCCCTGGCGGCCGCCTTGCGAATGGCCGTCGTAATAGCTGTAGCGGGGCGCCTTGCCGTAGTACAGGTCCACCAGCGCACGTGTCTTCAGCGCCTGCTGGTGGATGGAGCGGTAGCTCATGTCGTTCAGGCTGGCCTCGTTGACCTGGCCATTGGACAGGAAAGTGAAGGAGGGATCCTGGTAGGCGGGTTGGCCGCCGTCGTGCGTGCCCGTGGCGTAACC
>CAUPRZ010000064.1:0-8581 GCA_963513855.1 uncultured Hylemonella sp. | reverse complement strand
CTGGCCTTGATCTTGTGCACGCGCTCGGGCCGCCAGGCCCAGATCGAAGGACAGACGAAGTGCGCGGTCTTCACGCCGGCGGCCTTGAGGTCGCGCTCCAGGTCCAGATTGAAATCGGGCGCGTCAACACCAATAAAAACATCAGGCCGGTCCTGCAGCAAACGCTGCTTGAGCTGCTCACGGATACCCACGAGCTCGCGATAATGCCGCAGCACCTCGACATAACCGCTCACGGCCAGCTTCTCGCTCGGCCACCAGGCCTGGAAACCGCGCCGGGCCATCTGCGGTCCGCCGATGCCCTGGGTCTGAGACTGGGGCCAGCGGGCCTGAACACCATCAAGCAAGAGGCCAGCCAGCAAGTCCCCGGAGGTCTCGCCCGCCACCATCGCGACGCGCGGCTGGGACATCGTGTGTACTCTCTCAGCTCAACGGGCAATGCCGTTGGTGGAACTGGCCAGGAAGGCCCCCATCAGTTCCACATCACCCGCCGCTTCGGGGAAGGTCTGCGGCAAGGCGACGATGGCCGTACGCGCCTGCTCCAGCGTGAGGTTCTGGCGGTAGAGGATCTTGTGCATTTCACGGATGGCCGCGATGCGCTGGTCGGAAAACTCGCGCCGCCGCAGACCGACCAGATTGACACTGCGCACCGTCAAAGGATTGCCATCCACCACCATATAGGGCGGGATGTCCTTGGCCACGTGGCTGGCAAACCCGATCATGGTGTGGGCACCGATGCGCATGCGCTGCAGGATGCCGGTCAACCCGCCTACCGTAGACCAATCGCCAATCTCGACGTGCCCTGCCAGTGTGGCGCTGTTGGCCATGGTCACGTGATTGCCGACCACGCAGTCATGGGCGATGTGCACATAGGCCATGATCCAGTTGTCATCCCCAACGCGGGTATCACTCTTGTCCTGCGCCGTGCCAATGTGCAAGCTGCAGAACTCGCGGATCGTGTTGCGATCCCCGATGTGCAGTTCGCAGGGTTCGCCCTTGTACTTCTTGTCTTGCGAGATGGCGCCCAGGGAATTGAACTGGAAGATCCGGTTGTCCCGACCAATGGTCGTATGCCCCTCGATCACGCAATGCGGACCGATGACCGTGCCCGCCCCCACCTTCACATGCGGGCCGATGATCGTGTAGGGACCAACCGTGACCGTGCTGTCGAGTTCAGCCTGCGGATCGACGATCGCTGTCGTATGGATCTGCGTCACGCTGCGCCCTCAGCTGACCTTGCGCATGGTGCACAGGATATCGGCCTCGACAGCGCGCTCGCCGTCCACACTGGCCCAGACCTTGAACTTGTAGATGCCAGCCTTGGAGCGCTCCAGTTCGGCTTCGAGGATGAGCTGGTCGCCTGGCTCGACCGGGCGCTTGAAACGCGCGTTATCGATGCCGGCGAAGTAATACACCGTGTTCTCGTCCAGGGCATGGCCCAGGGTCTCGAAGGACAGCAGGGCAGCCGTCTGCGCCAGGGCCTCGAGCATCAGCACGCCCGGCATGACGGGGCGGTTGGGGAAATGGCCGTTGAAAAAGTCCTCGTTGATCGTGACGTTCTTGACTGCCTTGATGCGCTTGCCCTTCTCCAGCTCCAGCACCCGGTCCACGAGCAGGATGGGGTAACGGTGCGGCAGCAGCTTGAGGATCTTGTGGATGTCCATGGCGATCATTTTTTTGTTTCCTTAAATTCTTTTTCCAGCGCGCGCAGGCGCTCGCGCAGGCTGGAGAGCTGCTTGAGCGTGGCGGCGTTCTTTTCCCAGGACGCATTGTCGTCCAGCGGATAGACGCCAGTGTACTGACCCGGCTTGTGGATCGAACGCGTGACCAGGGAGAAGGACGAGATGTGCACGTTGTCGGCAATCGTCAGATGCCCCAGCACGCCAGCGCTTCCGCCGATGGTGCAGTTGGCGCCAATATTGGCGCTACCGGCCACACCCACACAGCCGGCCATGGCTGTGTTGCGGCCCACGCGCACGTTGTGGCCGATCTGGATCAGGTTGTCGAGCTTGACGCCGTCTTCGATGACCGTGTCGGCCAGAGCGCCGCGGTCGATGCAGGTGTTGGCGCCGATTTCCACATCGTTGCCTATGCGCACGGCGCCCAGTTGCTCGATCTTTTCCCAGTGTTCACCGTCCTTGGCGAAGCCAAAACCGTCCGCGCCCAGGACCACCCCCGAGTGCAGGATGCAGCGCTCGCCGATCACGCAGTCTTCACCGACCGTCACGCGCGACTTGAGCACCGTGCCGGCGCCGATCCGCGCACCGCGTTCGACCACACACAAGGGACCGATCAGTGCACCCGGGTCGATCTGGGCGGCCGGATCCACAACGGCACTCGGATGGATGCGCGGGCCAGCCGGCCGCGGGCGCGCCTGCTGCCAGAGCTGCGTGACCTTGGCGAAATAAAGATAGGGGTTGTCGACGACGATGCAGGCGCCACGGGCGCGTGCAGCCTCTTGCAGGGCTGGCGCCACGATCACGCAGCCGGCCCCGGTGGTGGCCAGCTGTTGCTGATATTTGGGATTGCTGACAAAACTCAGCGCGTTCTGGTTCGCGGATTCCAGCGGTGCGAGCGTCAGGATTTCGAGCGCGGGGTCACCATGCAGCTCACCTCCGAGCTGTTCAACGATGCTGCCTAGACGCAATGCCACACGCGACCTGCCCGTGCCAAGGTCTTATTTGCCCGCACTGGCGGCGTTGAGGGCCTTGATCACCTTGTCGGTGATGTCGTGCTTGGGATTCACGTAGACCGCCTCCTGCAGGATCAGGTCGTACTTTTCGGCATCGGCCACCTGCTTGACCACGCGGTTGGCACGGTCAAAAACCTGTTGCAACTCCTCGTTGCGGCGGGCGTTCAGATCTTCCTGGAACTCCCGGCGCTTGCGCTGGAACTCGCGATCCTGCTCAACCAGCTGACGCTGGCGTGTCGTGCGCTGGCTTTCCGACAGGGTGGATGCATCGCGTTCAAGCTGATCGGCCAGGCTCTTGAGCGTGGCACCTTGCGCCTGAAGCTCTTTTTCACGCTTGGCGAATTCCTGCTCCAGCTTGACCTGTGCAGTCTTGGCCGGCACCGCTTCCTTGATGATGCGATCCAGGCTGACGAAACCCAGCCGGAACTCCTGGGCCAGCGCCGGCAGGGCCAACAAACCCAGGCCGAGCAGGAAGATGGCAGGTCGGGTGAGGTACTTCATCAGAATGTCGTCCCAATCTGGAATTGCAAGAATTGCATTCTATCGCCATCGAATTTACGCAAGGGACGTGCAAAAGCCAGGCGCAGGGGACCCATGGGTGAGATCCAGCTCAGGCCCACGCCGGCCCCCACGCGGAAGGTACTGGGGTCGATGGACTCATCCGGCCCAAAAACGTTGCCGGTATCGACAAAGCTGTAAAGGCGCAAGGTCTTGTCATTGCCCGCACCCGGGAACGGCGCCTGCAGTTCGAAGTTCAGGTTGACCTTCTTGGGGCCGCCATAACTGCGCCCCGTAGTCGCATCACGCGGCCCCAGGCTGCCAGCTTCGAAACCCCGCACGGAACCCAGACCGCCGCCATAGTAATTCTTGAACAAGGGGTAAGTGCGATCGCCCATGGCCTTGCCCAGACCCAGTTCGCCGTTGAAGGCAAAGGTGTACTGCTTGGTCAGCGGGACGTAATACTGGTGCTGGTAGGTGCCGCGGAGGTAACGCACCTCACCGATCGTGCTCCACTCGGCTGTTGCACGCTGGTAGCTACCACTCGTCGGCACCAGGGCACTGTCACGATCATCTCGCCCCCAGCCCACGGTCAGGGGATAGGCCGTGCTGGTGTAACCGAACTGGTCGGCATAGGTCTGATAAGCCGTCGGCAGATAGGTACCGGGCACGATGGTCGTGCGCTCGATACCGCCCCCCAGGTAGACGGTATCCCGCTCGGTGAAGGGGATGCCGAAACGCAGGCTCGAACCCGTGGTCTCCAGCGCGTAGGTGTCCTCATAGTAATAGGGCCGCGCAACACGATGGTAGAGGTCAATGGTGCGCGACACCCCGTCCTCCGTGAAATAGGGATCGGTCGTGTTGAGAACGATGGTCCGGTTGATCTTGCTGGTATTGACCTGTATGCCCAGGGAATTGCCGCTACCAAAGGCATTCTGCTGGCTGATGCCGAATTGCAAGCCCAGGCCCTCACTGCTGGAAAAACCGGCCCCCAAGGTCAGGCTACCGGTCGGACGCTCCTTGAGCTGCAGGTTCAGGTCCACCTGGTCCACCGTGCCGGGGATCTCGCTGGTCTCCACATTGACCTGCTCGAAATAACCCAGTCGATCCACCCGACTGCGCGACAAAGTGATCTTGCTGCTGTCGTACCAGGATGCTTCGTACTGGCGAAACTCACGACGGATCACCTCATCCCGTGTCCGGTTGTTGCCGGCAACGTTGACGCGGCGCACATAGGCGCGACGCGCAGGCTCGGCCTGCAGCTCAAGGGTCACGCGGTTGTTGCTGCGGTCGATGTCGGGTACCGCCTGCACGCGCGCAAAGGCATACCCGAAACGACCGAAATAATCCGTGAAGGCCTTGGTCGTCGCAGCCACCTGGTCGGCGTTGTAGGCCTCGCCGGGGCGGATCGTCACCAGGGCCTTGAACTCATCCTCGCGCTCGAGATAATTGCCGGCCAGCCGCACGGCCGAGACGACAAAACGCTCACCCTCGGTCACATTGATCGTGATGGTCATGTCCTGCTTGTTGGGCGACATGGACACCTGGGTCGAATCGACACGGAACTCCAGGTAACCGCGCGTCAGGTAATAGGACTTGAGCGTCTCCAGGTCCGCATTGAGTTTGGTCCGCGAATAACGATCCGACTTGGTATACCAGCTCATCCAGTTGCCAGTATTGAGCTCGAACAGATTGCGCAGCGTGGACTCGGAATAGACCTTGTTGCCCACCACGCGAATCTCGCTGATCTTGGCCGGTTCACCCTCAACCACGGTGAAAGCCAGGCTGACCCGGTTGCGCTCCACGGGGGTCACCGTGGTCACCACCTCGGCTGCATAAAAGCTCTTGTTGATGTACTGGCGCTTGAGCTCCTGCTCGGCCCGGTCCAGCAGTGCCTTGTCGAAGGGCCGTCCATCGGCCAGGCCGATGTCCTTGAGCGCCTTGGCCAGCGCATCCTTGTCGAACTCACGCGTCCCGATGAACTCCAGCCCGGCCACACTGGGCCGCTCCTCGATCACCACAACCAGCACATCGTTCTTGATCTCCAGGCGCACGTCGGTGAACAGCCCCAAGGCAAAAAGCGAACGGATCGAGGCGGCGCCCTTCTCGTCGTTGTAGGTGTCGCCCACCCGCAGCGGCATGGAGGCAAAGACGGTACCCGGCTCGACGCGCTGCAGACCTTCGACCTGGATGTCACGGATCTTAAAGGGCTCGGCAGCCCATCCCTGTGCAGCCAACAACAGGGTAGCGGCCAGGGAAACAGCGCGCAGGCTAAAACGTTTGAAATGCATCGATCAACTTGAAGTGCGGTCGGATCCGACCGGAGAGAACGGCAACTCAGCCCAGGAAACGGGTGACGTCATTAAAGAGTGCGATGGACATCATGAGGACCAGCACGACCACGCCGGCACGTTGCAGGCGCTCCAGCCAGGCTTCCGAGACGGGCCGGCCGGTCACACCTTCCCAAAGATAATACATCAGGTGCCCCCCGTCGAGGACGGGCAGCGGCAGCAGGTTGAGCACCCCGAGGCTCACGCTGATCAGGGCGAGGAAGATCAGGTAGGACGTCAGGCCCAGACTGGCCGACTTGCCGGCGTAATCAGCGATGGTCAGCGGACCGCTGAGGTTCTTGAGCGAGGCCTCGCCGATCACCATGCGCCCCAGGGTGCGCAGTGTGAGCACCGAGACCTCCCAGGTCTTTACCACGCCCTGCCACACCCCATCGATGGGCCCGTACTGCACCAGGACCATCTCGGGCGGAACGCCGACATAGGCCGCAATGCGGCCGATGGCCGCCCCACCCTGCTGCACCACATCCGGCGTCACCTCGATGTCCAGCAAACGGCCCTCGCGCTGGACCTGCCAGCGGGTCGTCAGCGCCCGCCCTTCCTGCACCGAAGTACGGATCAGTCCACGCAGTTGTTGGCCATCGAGCACTGCCGTGCTACCGAAGCGCAGTACCAGGTCGCCGGCACGCAGACCCGCGCGCTCGGCCGCACCGCCGGCCTGGACTTCGCCGATTTCGGGTCGACTCAGGGGGGACACGATGCCGATCTGCTCCAGCAGACGCGCATCGGCATCACGCGCCGTCATGCCCGACAGCGGCAGCAGCAACTCGGTGCCCGCGCGTCCGCGCTCGCCCGCCAGCAGCAGACGCACATCCTGACCTTCAAGTGCGGCACGGGTCAGCAACCAGCGCAGGTCTTCAAAAGCCTGAATGTCCTGCAACGCCCGGCCTTCATAAGCGGCCTGCAAGACACGTTCACCGCCCACCAGGCCAGCGCGCTCAGCCACCGAGGCCGGCGCAGGCCGCCCCAGCACCGGCGCGGCCATCTGTACCCCACCCCAGTTGACCACCGCGTACAGCAGCACCGCGAGAAGCAGATTGGCCAAGGGGCCGGCCGCCACGATCAGCGCCCGCGAACGCAGGGGCTGGGTGTTAAACGCCAGGTGACGCTCGGCCGGGTCCACCGGCGCTTCACGCTCGTCCAGCATGCGCACATAACCGCCCAGCGGAAAAGCGCCAATCACAAATTCGGTCGGCGAGCCCTTGGGCTGCCAGCGCAGCAGGGTGTGGCCAAAACCGACCGAGAAGCGCAGCACCTTGACGCCGCAGGCCACGGCCATGCGGTAGTGCCCGTACTCATGGATGGCGATCAGCAGCCCCAGGGCCACGATGAAAGCAAGAACCGTCAGCATGTGAACTCCTTGTTCAGACGGCCAGGACCTGCAGCGACTGGGTGGCCATGGCGCGCGACTGCGCATCCAGGGCCAGCAAGTCCTCCAGCGAACCCGGCGCAGCCGGTGTGATCGCTTCCAGGGTGCGCAAGTTCACGGCATGGATCTCGTCGAAGCGGATGCGCCGCTCCAGGAAAGCGGCCACGGCCACCTCATTGGCCGCGTTGAGCACCGCTGTGGTGCCGGCCGGACCGTTCAGCGCGTCCCAGGCCAGGCGCAGCCCCGGATAACGCTGGGCATGGCCCGGAGCATCCAGAGGTTCAAAAGTCATGGCGGCGAGTTTGTGAAAGTCCAGCGCGCTGGCCCCGGACACCATGCGTTCGGGCCAGGACAGGCCGTAGGCGATGGGCCCGCGCATATCGGGCGTGCCCAGCTGCGCCACCACGGAATGGTCGCTGTACTGCACCATGGAGTGGATCACGCTCTGCGGGTGGATCACCACCTCCAGCCGCTCGGGCGGCAGGCCGAAGAGGTAACACGCCTCGATCACCTCCAGCGCCTTGTTCATCATGGTGGCCGAATCGACCGAAATCTTGCGCCCCATGACCCAGTTGGGGTGGGCACAGGCCTGCTCGGGCGTCACGTCACGCAAGGTCAACGGGTCGCGCGTGCGGAAAGGACCGCCCGAAGCCGTGAGGATGATCTTGTCGACCCGCTGGCTCCAGGTGGCTGGATCCTCGGGCAGGGACTGGAAGATGGCCGAGTGCTCGCTGTCGATAGGCAGCAGCGTGGCGCCACCGGCGCGCACCGTCTGCATGAAAAACTCGCCGCCCACCACCAGGGCCTCCTTGTTGGCCAGCAGCAGGCGTTTGCCCGCACGTGCGGCGGCCAGGCAGGGCGCCAGGCCGGCGGCGCCGACGATGGCGGCCATCACGGCATCCACCTCTTCATGGGCCGCAATCTCGGCCAGGGCAGCAGCGCCACCCAGCACCTGGGTGCGGGCACCGGCCGCCTTCAGGCGAGCGGCCAGATCGCTCGCATGGACGACACTGGCCATGACGGCATAGCGCGGTTTGAATTGCAGGCACTGCTGCAGGAGCAGATCCACCTGGGTGGCAGCCGTCAAGGCATACACCTCGAAACGCTGCGGGTGCCGGGCCAGCACGTCCAGCGTGTTCGTACCGATGGAACCGGTCGAGCCGAGGATGGCGACACGCTGGAGAGCCGGCTGCTGCTTCATCCGCTTCAGGCCGTCAGGCTGTACAGCATCATGGCCAAGGGCAGCGTGGGCAGCAGGGCGTCAACACGGTCCAGCACCCCACCGTGGCCAGGCAGCAGGCCGCTGCTGTCCTTCATGCCGGCGCTGCGCTTGACCAGGGACTCGACCAGATCGCCCATCACGCTCATGGCGGTGAGGAACAGGGTGGACAGCAGGAGCAACAGCCAGCCGGCCTGTGCGAGCAGATGTCCGTACAGGCTGGGTGGCGGCAGCACACCCGAGCGCTCCAGCACCAGCCAGACCCAGGCCAGCACAAACACACCCACCATGCCACCCCAGACGCCTTCCCAGCTTTTGCCCGGGCTGATGGTCGGCGCCAGCTTGCTGCGGCTGAAACGCCCGCCCCAGGCCTTGCCAGCAAAGTAGGCCGCGACGTCAGCCATCCAGACCAGCAGCAGCACGGACAACAGGAAAGTGATGCCGATCTCGCGCGCCTG
>CAUPRZ010000063.1:0-8602 GCA_963513855.1 uncultured Hylemonella sp. | reverse complement strand
TCGCTGATCTACCTGGGCCTCGTGCTGTTTTTCATCACCTTTGTGGTGCTGTCCCTGTCCAAGCTGCTGCTCCTGCAGCTCAAGAAGAGCGAAGGAGACAAATCATGAACCCGGCGCTCGACGCGACCCGCCGCGCTGCCTATGCCAAGCGCAAGCGCGTGAACTTCCTCGCGCTCACGCTTTCGCTGGCCGCCATGGGCTTCGGCCTGTTCTGGCTGTTCTGGATCCTCTGGGAGACGTTGCGTCTCGGGATCGGCGGTCTGGCCTGGGCCACGTTCACGGAGATGACGCCCCCGCCCAACGAGGCTGGTGGCATTGCCAATGCCATCTACGGTTCTTTCCTCATGGTCATGCTGGCCACGCTGGTGGGCACCCCCATCGGCATCCTGGCCGGCATCTACCTGGCCGAGTACAACCCCAAGGGCTGGCTGGCCGAGGTGACCCGTTTTGTCAATGACATCCTGCTCTCGGCGCCCTCCATCGTGATCGGCCTCTTTGTCTACGCGGTGATCGTGGCGCGTTTCAAATCCTTCTCGGGCTGGGCGGGTGTGATCTCCCTGGCGCTGATCGTGATCCCGGTGGTGATCCGCACCACCGAGAACATGTTGCAGCTGGTGCCTTCCGCCATGCGTGAAGCGGCCTACGCCCTGGGTACGCCCAAGTGGAAGGTCATCCTCATGATCACCCTGCGTGCGGCGATTGCCGGCGTGGTGACGGGGGTGTTGCTGGCCGTGGCCCGCATCGCCGGTGAAACCGCGCCCCTGCTGTTCACGGCCCTGAACAACCAGTTCTGGACCTCCAACCTCAACGAACCGATGGCCAGCCTGCCCGTGACCATCTTCAAGTTCGCCATGAGCCCCTACGAAAACTGGCAGCAACTGGCCTGGGCCGGCGTGCTGCTGATCACCGTGGCGGTGCTCGGACTCAACATCCTGGCGCGCGTCCTCACGCGCAACAAGGCCTGACCATGTACCAGAGCGAATATTCTCCTGCAAGGCAAACCATGGACCCCACACCCAACCCGGCCGACACGCCCGCACCGAAGATCTCGGTGCGCGACCTGAACTTCTTCTACGGCAAGTTCCACGCGCTCAAGGCCATCAACCTCGACATCCCCGAGAACAAGGTCACGGCCTTCATCGGCCCCTCGGGTTGCGGCAAGTCCACGCTGCTGCGTGTGTTCAACCGCATGTTCGAGCTCTACGCCGACCAGCGTGCCGAGGGCCAGGTGCTGCTTGACGGCGAAAACCTGCTGACCAGCAAGCAGGACGTGGCCCTGCTGCGTGCCAAGGTGGGCATGGTGTTCCAGAAGCCCACGCCTTTCCCGATGTCCATCTACGACAACATCGCCTTCGGCATCAAGCTGTTCGAAAGCCTCAGCACCACCGACATGGAAGAACGTGTCGAATGGGCGCTGCGCAAGGCGGCGCTGTGGAACGAGGTCAAGGATAAACTCAAGCAGAGCGGCTCCAGCCTCTCCGGCGGCCAGCAGCAGCGCCTGTGCATTGCGCGCGGCATCGCGATCAAACCCGAGGTACTTCTGCTCGACGAGCCCTGCTCGGCACTGGACCCGATTTCCACCGCCAAGATCGAGGAGCTCATCACCGAGCTCAAGACCGACTACACGGTGGTGATCGTGACGCACAACATGCAGCAGGCTGCACGTTGCAGCGACTACACGGCCTATATGTACCTGGGCGACCTGGTGGAGTTCGGTTCCACGGAACAGATGTTCTTCAAGCCCACGCGCAAAGAGACGGAAGACTACATCACCGGCCGCTTCGGTTGAGCCAGAGGAGGAACACGACATGCCCGATAAACATCTCTCCACCCAGTTCGACAGCGAACTGAGCAATGTCTCCAGCCGCGTCATGGAAATGGGCGGCCTGGTTGAAGCCCAGGTCCAGCAGGCCGTGCAGGCCCTGGGCCAGTTCAACGCCGAGGCCGCACGCCAGGTGATTGCGCTGGAAAAACGCGTGAACGACATGGACATCGAACTCGACCACGAGATCTCGTCCATCATCGCGCGCCGCCAGCCCACCGCACGCGACCTGCGCCTGCTGATGGCCATCTCCAAGGCGATTGCCAACCTGGAACGCGCCGGCGACGAGGCCGAGAAGATGGCGCGTATGGTGCTCTCCATCATCAGTGGCGGCGCGCCGCGCACGCTGCCAGCTTCCGAGCTGCGCACCGCGGCCGACCTGGCCGCCGGCCAGCTGCGCAAGGCGCTGGACGCCTTTGCCCGCCTGGACGTGGTGACCGGTGTGGCCATCCTGCGCGAGGACGACCTGATCGACAAGGAGTTCGACAGTTTCGTGCGCATCCTGATCACCTACATGATGGAAGACCCGCGCACCATCTCCAGCAGCCTGGATCTGCTTTTCCTGGCCAAGGCGATCGAGCGGGTGGGGGATCACGCCAAGAACATCGCCGAGCTCATCATCTACATCGTCAAGGGTGCCGATGTCCGCCATGCCTCGATCGAAGAGATCGAGGCCCTGATCAAATGAAACAGCCCTCGGTCCTTGTTGTCGAAGACGAACCGGCGATCGCCGAGCTGATCGCCGTCAACCTGCGCCACAACGGTTTCCGGCCCACGCTGGCCATGGACGGCGACAGCGCGCAGCGCGAGATCGACGCCATGCTGCCCGACCTGGTGCTGCTGGACTGGATGCTGCCCGGCGCCAGCGGCCTGACGCTGGCACGGCGCTGGCGCAGCGACCCGAGGACCAAGGCTGTGCCCATCATCATGCTGACGGCGCGCGGAGACGAGGCCGACCGTGTGGCCGGTCTGGACGCGGGTGCCGACGACTACATGGCCAAGCCCTTCTCCACCAAGGAGATGCTGGCGCGCATTCGTGCCGTGCTGCGCCGGCGTGCGCCTGAACAGAGCAGCGTGACGCTGGAGATCGGCCAGCTCAAGCTCGACACGGCCACGCACCGCGTGAGTTATGCCGAGCAGGCGCTCAAGCTCGGTCCCACCGAGTTCAAGTTGCTGCAGTACCTGATGAGCCATGCCGAACGTGTGCACAGCCGCGGCCAGCTGCTCGACAAGGTCTGGGGCGACCACGTCTTCATCGAGGAGCGCACGGTCGACGTCCACATCAAACGCCTGCGCGAAGCCCTGGGCGAGGCTGCAGCCATGGTGGAGACCGTGCGTGGCGCGGGTTACCGTCTTTCCGTCCAGGCCCTCGCGACGGCCACGCCGGCGCGCGCCTGATATCACTGCCCGCACTGGGCCATTGTCCTCATGCTGCTGCGCCTCCTGTCCTTTCTGCTGATCCAGAGTCTGGGGGCCCTGCTCGGTTTCTGGCTCGCGCCCGAGCCTTTGCAGATCCGCGGGGTGCTGGTCGGCATGCTGACCGCCGGCACCATCTGGGTGCTGTGGGATTTCACGCGCGGCCTGCGTGTGCTGCAGTGGCTGCGCGATGACGAGTTGTCCGAGGTGCCGCTGAGTCTGGGCCTCTGGGGCACGGTGGCCGAGCGCGTGCGTCGTGTCGCGCGTGTGCGTGAGCGGGCCACACAGGAGAGCGAACGCCGTTTGCAGGATTTCCTCGCCGCCTTGCAGGCCTCGCCCAACGGTGTGGTGCTGCTGGACGCCAGCGGCCGCATCGAGTGGTTCAACCAGACGGCTGCCACGCACCTGAGCCTGGACCCGGGGCGCGACCTGCTGCAGCACATCGTGAACCTGGTGCGTGACCCGGCCTTCACGACCTATGTGAACACGGGCGATTACCACGCCAGCGTCACCATGCCGGGGCGCGGTCACACGGCCACACACCCGGTGCGCATCTCGGTGCAGCTGCACGACTATGGCCAGGGCCGCCGTCTGCTGCTCTCGCGCGACATCACTATGTTTGAGCAGGCCGAGGCCATGCGGCGCGATTTTGTGGCCAACGTCTCGCACGAGATTCGCACGCCGCTGACTGTGCTCTCGGGTTTTGTCGAAACGCTGCAGACCCTGCAACTGGAGGCCAGTGATCGTGCGCGTTACCTGGACCTCATGGCCCAGCAGGCCGGGCGCATGCAGTCGCTGGTGAGTGACCTGCTCATGCTCTCGCGCCTGGAAGGCAGTCCCCTGCCGGGTGCGGGCGAATGGACGCCGGTGCCCGGGCTCATGGGCCAGTTGCAGCAGGAGGCGCAGGCGCTGTCTGCCGTGCTCAACCCACCCATGACGGGGCCGGCCCAGGTGCTGGACTTCGAGTCCGCACCGGCCGGGGAGCTGGCCGGCATGCCCTCGGAGCTGCACAGTGCCCTGTCCAATCTGGTCAGCAATGCCGTGCGCTACACACCTGCCGGCGGCACGGTGCGCTGTGGCTGGGTCCTGCACGAGGACGGGCGCGCCGAGTTCTGGGTACAGGACAGCGGGCCGGGCATCGCGCCCGAGCACATCCCACGCCTGACCGAACGTTTTTATCGCATCGATCGCAGCCGTTCACGTGACACCGGTGGCACGGGTCTGGGCCTGGCCATCGTCAAGCATGTGGCGCAACGCCATGGCGCCGAGCTGCGCATCGAGAGTGCGCTGGGCAAGGGTTCGCGTTTTGCCATCATCTTCCCGGCTAGCCGGGTGCGGCGTCTGCCGCAGCCCGAGGTGTTGGCGGCTGCCTGAGGGGCAGGGCATCGTGATTCGGGTTTTGGCGCAGGACGCCGTGGAGCCGGCTTCGCCGGGCCACTGGCGTCGCTCCCTTTCAGGGGGCTGAGACCTGCGGCTCCGAGCCTGCCCGCGCAGGCTTGGACGGGCCGAAGAGCCCCGGACTCTGCCCGGGGCCCCTCGGCGATAAGCGCACGCAGTGCGTGCAGCCTGGGGGTTATTTCCTTAACACTCGCCAGATCATGCACCAGAAGGTCAGGGCCGCCAGCGCCAGTGAGGCAGCCCCCGCCATCCAGAAGGCGGCCGGGGTCTGCAGCGCGGGCCAGGGCCCCAGGCCCTGGTAGGCCAGGCGGTAGCCACCGTAGAGCCCCAGGCCCCAGAGCAGGACACCATAGATCACAAAGGGTGCGAAGGTGATGCGGAAGCAGCGCAGCACAAAAACGCCCAGGGCCTGCAGGCCGTCGAAGAGGTGGTAGAGCGCGACCCACAGCAGCAGGGGCACGGCCTGGGCTACCACGTCGGCGCTGCTGGCATAGATGCCGGCTATCGGCGCACGCACGAGCACCAGTGTGATGGCCAGCAGCAGGGCGCTGCCAGCAACGAGACCGAAGCCCACGCCCACGGCATGGCGTGCCCGGGCCGGTTGGCCCGCACCCAGCCAGTAGCTGGTGCGTGCGCTGCTGGCGATGGCGATGGCCAGCGGCACCATGTAGAGCACGGCGGCCAGGTTGGCGGCAATCTGGTGTGCTGCGGCGGCCGTGGTGCCCAGGCGTGCGATGAACAGCGCCATGAGGGTGAAGGAGGTGACTTCGACCAGGATGCTCAGGCCGCTGGGCACACCCAGGCGCAGCTGGGGGCCGAGTACGTGCCAGTCGGGCCGTCCTGGTGATTGCCAGAGGGCGTAGGGCGTGTAGAGCGGGCGGGTGCGCAGCAGCCAGAGCGCGAGCATCAGCATGCCCAGGTGCACGAGCAGGGTGGCCCAGGCGCAGCCCGCAGCCCCCAGGGCCGGCAGGCCCCAGCCGCCGAAGGCGAACCAGATGGAGAGCGGCACCTTGACGGCCAGTGAACCCAGCTGCAGCCAGGTGACGAGCTGGGGCTTGCCCAGACTCTGGTTCAGCGTGCTGTAGAGCCGGAAGCCCAGCGCCGCGGGCAGGGCCAGGGCCAGCACGCCCAGATAGGCGCGTACCTCGCCGCGCAGGGCCTCGGGCACATCGGCCCAGGCCAGCAGCGGGTCGGGGCTGAGCAGGATGGCCATGCCGAGGGTGACCAGACCGGCCCAGAGGTAAAACGACTGGCGGAAGGCGTGGCCCAGGCGTTGTGGCTGACGCGCGCCATGCAGCTCGGACCAGGCCGGCAGCAGGGCCTGCAGCACGCCCATGAGGGCCACGTAGACGCTCATGTAGATGGCCGAACCGACCGAGAGCGCGGCCAGCGAGGCTTCGGCGTAACGGCCGGCGACGATGGTGTCGGTCACACCATAGGCCATGGTGGCCAGCTGCCCGGCCAGCACGGTGCCGGCGTGGCGCGTGATGGTGCGGAACTCGGCCACGGGCTCAGTTCGCGGCCGCGGGTGCCTTGGCGAGGCGACGGAAGATCACCATGCCCTCGTCACCGGGGCGCGGGTGGTCCAGGCCGGTGACACGGGTCCACAGGCTGGTGTTGACGATCTCGGGCGTTTGCCGCAGCACGTCGCGGTTGATGACGGCCCAGTCGCAGCGCGCGCTGTCGGACAGGGGCTCCAGCCGCAGCGTGCTGTGGATCTGCAGGCCTGCAAGCTGGGCGCGTGACAGGCCGAAGTGGGCCAGGCAGTCCGAAGGCTGGGCCGCCGCGACCACCCGTTCGACCAGGGGCGCGTAGCTGCGTGCATGGTTGAGTGCAGGCATCCACAGTGTGGTCACCAGCAGCCAGCACAGGGCGGCGCCACCTGCGGGCAGCACCATGCTTTTCCAGATGGCCGAGCGATGGCGTCCGGTGCGCCACCTGACGAGCCAGCCCCAGGCCAGGGTGGCGAGGGTCGCGAAGAGGAAGGGCAGGATGATGAAACGTGGCTCGAAGCCCGGCAGCAGCTTGGCCACATTGGCCGCAGGCTGGGGCGGTGTGCCGGTGAGCATGGCGATCCAGACCACCCAGATGACCAGGGCGCAGGTGGTGAAAAAGAGCAGGGTGAACCAGTCGATCAGGGCCGAGACGCTGCGGTTCATGGTGGGCAGCGCGAAAGCGGCCAGCGTGGCCAGGGCGGGCAGGGCCAGCAGCAGGGCGCGGTCGCTGGTCGGGGTGATGAGCGTGGTGCCTACGGTGATCAGCACCGTCCACAGGGGCAGCGAAAGATGCCGGCTGGGCTGCAGGTCAAAGAGCTGGCGGCGCCAGCGCCACAGGGTCCACAGCACCAGAGGCCAGAGGGGCCAGGTGAACCACAGCAGCAGGCGGGTCAGGCTCTGCCAGGAGGCAGCGCTGGTGGGTAGGCCGATGCGCCAGCGCCAGAGGTCCAGCGCCGTGGCCAGGGCGGCGATCAGGAGGCTGAGGGCGATCAGGAACCCCAGGCCCAGGCGGTGGTGGCGTGGCTCCTGCTGTGCCTGGGTGCGGTCGAAACCATGGGCCAGGATGCCGCCCAGGGCCAGCAACAGGGCCATGGAGGGGCCGCCCGAGAGCGTGAGCCCGGTCAGCCCGACCGCGGCTGCGAGCATCGGTGTCCAGCGCCGGTAAGGCAGGGCCGCAAAGGCATAGAAGCTCAGGGCGACGAAACAGAGTTGGGCTGCGGCGGGTGTGGTCTCGTGCGAGAGCTGGGCCAGGCCCAGGCTGGCGATGAAGGCCAGTAGGCCGCCGTCGGCCATGGCGCGCGCATAGTCGCGGGGGCGGGCTTCGCCGCCGAAGGCGAAGGCCACGGGCTGGGCCAGCGGGCTGCGCGCCAGGTAGTAGATGCCTTGCCAGACAGCGATCAGGGTGAGCGCCAGCAGGGCGATGAAGGGCAGGCGGGCGGCAAAACCCGGGTAGATCCAGGAGGGGGCCAGCTGCAGGGCCCAGGCGCCGAGCCAGTAGGGCAGCAGGCCGTCCACGTCGGGCGGCATGCCACCCAGGAGGGGATTGAGCCAGCTCGTGCGGCCGGCGGCCAGCTCGACCATGTAGCCGTAGGCGGTGATGTCAGCGCTGCGCCAGGGGGTGCGCCCGAGGAAGCCGGGCAAGACATAGGCCAGGGCGAAGAGCCAGAGCGCAAGGTGCGGCAGGCGGCGCACGGCACCCTGGGGAACGATGGCGGGACTGGGCTGGTTCACGGCGGCGATGATGCCAGAGGCGAGGGGTGGACCGGAAATAAAAAGGGCAGCGCGGTGAACCGGGCTGCCCTGGGCTGGACGACGGAGGCCAGTTTACTTGGCGACAGCAGTCTTGCCGAAGCGGTTGCGGAACTTCTCAACGCGGCCGCCCATGTTGTCCACCGACTTCTGGGTGCCGGTGTAGAAGGGGTGCGACTCGCTGGAGGTGTCCAGCTTGAAGAGCGGCAGTTCGCGGCCGTCTTCCATCTTGATCATTTCCTTGGCGTTGGCGCAGGAACGGGTCACGAACTTGAAACCGTTGGACAGGTCCACGAAGCAGACTTCGCGGTAGTTCGGGTGGATGCCTTCTTTCATGATTCTTCCTCTAGATGCGGGAGCCGGGCTGGACCATCCAGACTACTTTCCGCGAAAACCGCAGATTATACATAAAAATCAATGACTTGCGCTAGGCGATCAGCCGCCGCGGCGCATCATGTCGAAGAACTCGTTGTTGTTCTTCGTGGCACGCATCTGTTTGAGCACCATTTCCATGGCCTCGATTTCGTCCATGTTGTAGAGGAACTGGCGCAGGATGCGGGTCTTCTGCAGGATTTCGGGTTGCAGCAGCAGTTCTTCGCGGCGGGTGCCGCTGCGGTTGAGCTGGATGGAGGGGAAGACGCGCTTTTCGTACAGGCGGCGGTCCAGGTGAATGTCGCTGTTGCCGGTGCCCTTGAATTCTTCAAAGATCACTTCGTCCATG
>CAUPRZ010000062.1:0-8620 GCA_963513855.1 uncultured Hylemonella sp. | reverse complement strand
GCCCGCTTGCGCGGACCTAGGATGGCCTGAGCAGTTCACGGGCGGGTCTTGTGCTCGTTCCTTCGTCAACCCACTCAGGAGAGCCTCATGAAGCCATCCGCCATCGCATCAGCCAGCACCGTACAGGCCGACATGGACCTGGCCGTGCAGGCCCTTCCGGGCCATGGCATTCCGTCGCAGGACCCGAATCCCGCCGCGCAAACGCTGCTGGAACCCCAGGAAGCGCAGCGCGAGGCCAATTCGGCGCTGGCCGGCGGCGGAGCAGTGGCGGGCATGGCCACAGGTGCGGCCATCGGCATCGCGGTGGGTGGCCCGGTGGGAGGGGTGGTCGGGGCCACGCTGGGTGCTGTGGCAGGGGCCGTGGGTGGCGCCGCTGCGGGCATCACGGCGAATCTGGAGGATGCCGGCCCTACCCAGGCGGCAGCCACGGATACCGTGCACCTGCACATCGAAGACAGCGGCGGCGGCGGCCGACCGCTGGTGCTGATCCACGGCTGGCCGCTGTCCGCCCAGGCCTGGGAAGCACAGGTGTCGGTGCTGCGAGTCGCCGGCTACCGTGTGGTGGCCTATGACCGCAGGGGGTTCGGCCGTTCGGACAAGCCCGAATCTGCTTACAGCTACGACGTGCTGGCCGATGATCTGCAGCGCGTCATGGATCAGTGTGGATTGCATGACGTGACGCTGGTGGGCTTCTCGATGGGCGGAGGCGAAGTGGCGCGCTACATCGGCCGCTGCGGCGAATCGCGCCTGCACAGCGTGGTGTTTGCCGCGGCCGTGCCACCCTACCTGATGAAGACGGCCGACAACCCCGAAGGGCCGCTCACATCCGACAAGGCCCAGGAGAAGAGAAAGGCGCTTGAGCAGGACCGGGACGGCTACTTTGACCAGTTCACCCGAAACTTCTTCTCGGCCAACGGGGCGCTCCAGGTCACCGAGGCCCAGCGCAAGGACGCGATCGCCCTGTGCCACCAATCCGCGCAGCATGCCGCCCTGGCCTGCATGGACGCGTTCAGCACGACCGACTTCCGGGACGATCTGAAGAAGGTGACCGTGCCCACGCTGGTCATCCATGGCGCGGCAGACGCGATCGTGCCCATCGAGGGTTCGGGCCAGCGTACGCACCACGCCGTGCCCCACAGCAAGCTGGTCAGGGTGGACGGTGCGCCGCACGGGCTGAACGTGTCACACCCCCAGGTGTTCAACGAGGCGCTGCTGTCCTTCCTGCGCATGTGAATCCGGCCGGTCAGGCGCGACCGGCAGACGCCGGGAGCCGGGCGTGGTGGTCTGGGGCCGGACAGGCCAGAAAGATATCAGGCAGCCGGCTAAAATGACGGGCTTTCCCCTCATTCCACCTCCGGCACGCCCCGCTGTCGCACGCCATGAACACCACCGCCCTGACCGACTTCGAACGCGAGATTGCCCAGTTCATCGTCACCAGCCTGAACCTCGAAGTCGCCCCCGAACAGATCGCACCGCTGGACCCGCTGTACGGCGACGGCCTGGGCCTGGACTCGATCGATGTGCTCGAGATTGCCCTGGCTGTCTCCAAGAAATACGGTTTCCAGATGCGCTCGGACGATCCCAACAATGGCGAGATCTTCGGTTCCCTGCGCAGCCTGGCCGCCCACATTGCCGCCCACCGCGTCTAAGCGTCGGCTTTGTCCTCACGGACACCCCCCATGAAAATCGCACCGTGGATCAAAACCATCGGGACCATCGGCCTGGTGGTGGGTTATCCCCTGGCCATGCACTGGCTGCTGACCATGTCCCGGTGGTCACATGCCACCCTGGCCTGGCTCAACCTCGCTCAGACCCTGGGCATGCAAAGCCTGCTGGCCTGGTTTTTTGGCCGCACGCTGCGTGCAGGGCAGGAGCCCCTGATCGCCCAGTTCGCCCGCCGCTTCCACGGTGAGCGCTACAGCCCGCGCATCGCCGATTACGCACGCCAGGCCACCTGGGCCTGGACCTGGTTTTTTGTTGCCATGACGGTGATTCCCCTGCTGCTGTTTTTCACCGCCTCGCTGAGCACCTGGTCCTTTTTTGTCAACGTGCTGTACCTGCCCTTGCTGGGCCTGATGTTCGTGGTTGAGTACGCGGTACGGCGCTGGTGCCTGCGCGGCACGCCCCAGGTCTCGATTCTGCAAAGCATGGCCTCCTACCGCGAACACCGCAAGGCTGCCGACGACCAGCGCTGAGCGACCATGCCCGCCCTGTTCTCCCACACCTCACTCGACGCCGCCATCGCCCATGAGCGGGGCCGCGCCATCACGGCCCGCGAGTACCTGGCCGCGGTGCACCACATGGCGGCCCGCCTGCCCGCGTCAGCCAGCGGCACGGGCCATGTGCTCAATCTGTGCGGCAACCGCTACCACTTCGCCGTGGTCCTGGGCGCCGCCCTGCTGCGCGGCCAGCCCGTGCTGCTGCCCTCGACCCGCACACCCGAGATGCTGCAGCAGCTGCACAGCCACTACACCGGGCTGCACGCCGTGGTGGACGAGCCCATGGACACCGGGCCGCTGCCGCAGATCGGCTTCGAGGCCGGCCCGGCGCCGGGCAGCGACACGCCCTTCGACGTGCCCCAAATCGACCCCCGGCAGGTCTACGCCTACGTTTTCACCTCCGGCTCGACCGGTCAACCTGTGGCCCACGCCAAACACTGGGGCCTGATGGTGCAGGCCGCGCAGGCGGCAGGCCGTCGTGTGCGCCAGCATCTGTTGACCCGTGGCTACGCGCCCGACGCGAGCTTCACCGTCACGGGTACGGTGCCGGCACAGCACATGTTCGGCTTCGAGTTCACGGTGATGATGCCCCTGCACAGCCAGGCCGCCCTCGACGCCAGCCGCCCCTTCTACCCAGCCGACATCGCCGCGGCACTGGCCGAGGTGCCCACGCCCCGCATGCTGATCAGCACACCTTTCCACCTGCGCACTCTGGTGGAATCGGGCATCACCCAGACCTCGCCTGATCTGGTCATGAGCGCCACCGCCCCGCTCTCGCCCCAGCTGGCACGCCAGACCGAGGAAGTACTCAACACCACGCTGCTCGAGATCTACGGCTGCACCGAATGCGGCCAGGTGGCCTCGCGCCGCCCCGCCGTCAGCGAGCTCTGGCAGACGCTGCAAGGCCTGGTCATCACCGAGCAGACCGCCCCCGGCGGTGAACCCACCTTTGTCGCCAGCGGCGGCCACGTCGCGGGCCAGGTGCCCCTGGCCGACGTGCTGGACCTGCGCTCGCCGACCACCTTCGCCCTGCTCGGCCGCCATGCCGACATGGTCAACATCGCGGGCAAACGCACCTCGATGGCCTATCTGAACCACCAGCTCAACAGCATTCCCGGCGTGCTTGACGGCGCCCTCTACTGGCCACAAAACGCCGAGCAGGATGCGCGAGCCCGCAACCTACGTCCCATCGCCTTTGTCGTCGCGCCTGAACTGAACGAAGCCGGTCTGCAACACGCCCTGCGCGATCGCATCGACCCGGCCTTTCTGCCCCGCCCCATCCATTTCCTGAACGCCCTGCCGCGCAACAGCACGGGCAAACTGACGCAGCAGGTGCTGGCCGAACTGGCGCAACAGCACAAGCGCACGACTACGGCCACGCCACAGCCAACGCAGGCCCCCAGCCGCTGGAAGGTGCCGCCGCTGGTCCACACCACCCTGGGTGTGCATGCCCTGGCCGGCATCGGACTCTTCACGCCCGCCTGGCCCTGGAGCCTGGGGGCCCTGGGCGCCAACCACGCCCTGCTGGCCGCCACCGGCCTATGGCCGCGCAGCACCTGGCTGGGTGCCAACCTGACCCATCTGCCGCGCATGCGCCCGGAAGTCGCCATCACCATCGACGACGGCCCGGATCCCGAGGTCACGCCGGCCGTGCTGGACCTGCTCGATGAGTTGCAGGTGAAGGCCACCTTCTTCTGCATCGGCGCGCACGTGCAGCGTCACCCGGCCCTGGCACGCGAGATCCTGAAACGCGGCCATGCCATGGGCAATCACAGCCAGCGCCACCTGCACCACTTTTCCGTCATGGGCCCGGGCCCGCTCAAACGCGAGATCGCCAGCGCCCAGGACAGCATCGCCCAGGTCACGGGCGTGGCGCCCGCCTACTTCCGGGCCCCGGCCGGCCTGCGCAATCTCTTCCTCGACCCTGTGCTGCACAGCCTGGACCTGAAGCTCGCCAGCTGGACCCGGCGCGGCTTCGACACCCGCACCGGCCATGCCGAGCGCGTGCTCCAGCGCCTCACGCGCGGCCTGAGCGCCGGCGACATCCTGCTGCTGCACGACCACCACGCCGCCCTCACACCCGCCGGCCGCCCCGTGCTGCTGGACGTGCTGCCGCCCCTGGTAGCTGCCATCCGTGCGCAGGGCCTGACGCCCGTGCGCCTCGCCCCCAACCCCCTCTGAGCTCCTGACCGATCATGTTGCGTGCCCACCTGCCCGCCCTCCTGCTGGACCAAGCCACCGCCCCCTACCAGGCCGCAGGCAAATTCGCCCTGAACTTCGCCCGCGGCAAGCTGGGGCGCGACCCGGCCTTTGCCAACCTGCTGCAACGTGGCCTGATCCCGCCCCGGGCCCGTGTGCTGGACATCGGCTGCGGCCAGGGTGTGCTGGCCGCCCTGCTAGGCAGCCTCACGGGGGACTCCCCCGCCGAACGTGCCTGGCCCGCCGGCTGGGCTCCGCCGCCTTCGGGCGCGCAGGTCCACGGCATCGAGCTCATGCCGAACGACGTGGCACGTGCCCGGCAAGCACTGGACCCTCTGGGCGAACGTGTCCGTTTCACGCTGGGTGACATGTGCACAACCCCCTTCACCCCGGCCGATGCCGTGGTCATCCTCGACGTGCTGCACTATGTGAACTACGACGCCCAGGAGGACGTCTTGCGTCGTGTGAAAGCAGCCCTGTCGCCCGATGGCGTCTTGCTGCTGCGCGTAGGCGACGCGGCTGCCGGCCTGCCCTTCAAGATCAGCAACTGGGTCGATGCCCTGGTGCTGTTGGCACGCGGCCATGGCGTCGCGCGTCTGTACTGCCGTACCCTGGCCGAATGGCAGGCCAGGCTGAAGGCGCTGGGTTTTGCCGTGGATCCCATCCCCATGCACGAGGGCACGCCCTTCGCCAACATCCTGCTGGTGGCGCGTCACGCATGAACACCCTGCCCCTGCCCATCGCGACAGACCACCCGGCCTACGCAGGCCACTTCCCGGGCCGGCCCATCCTGCCCGGTGTGGTGCTGCTGGACCGGGCCCAGCGCGCGCTGGAACAGGCCAGCGGCCAACGCATCACGGGTATCGCCATGGCCAAATTCCTCAGCCCGGTTCTGCCAGGCGAGGCCTTGACGCTGGATTACGAAAGCAGCGCCACAGGCCTGCGCTTCGAGATCCGCTGCGGCGAGCGCCGGATCGCCAGCGGCCGTTACAGCGTGGCGACACCATGAGCACCACGACCAAGGTCCCGACCTGGATGCAACACAAGGAACGCGGCAGTGCGCTGCTGCTGCGTTTCATGACCTGGCTCTCACTGACCCTGGGCCGCCGCCTGACGCGGCCCATCGTCTACGGCATCGCCGGCTATTTCCTGCTGGCCGTGCCGGCCGCACGCCGGGCCTCACGCGCCTACCAGCAACGTCTGCTGGGCCGCCCTGCCAGCTGGGGCGAGCTGTACCGCCACATCCTGGCTTTTGCCAGCACCATCCACGACCGCATCTACCTGCTCAACGACCGGCACACACTCTTCGACATCCGCATGCACGGCGAAGCCCTGCTGCAGGCCCCCGAGGCCAGGGACAGCGGGGTGCTGATCTTCGGCGCCCACCTGGGCAGCTTCGAAGTGCTGCGTGCCGTGGCGCGCAAGAACACCCAATGCCAGGTCTGCGCGGCCATGTACCCCGAGAACGCGCGCCTGCTCAACAGCATGCTGGCCCGTGTCAATGCCGGCGTCGTGCTCGACATCATCGCGCTGGGGCAGCTCGACGCCATCTTCACCCTGAAGGAACGGCTCGATGCTGGCGCCATGGTGGCCCTGCTCGCGGACCGCAGCGTGCGCCAGGACGGTCACCGCAGCATCCCTTTCCTTGGCGAGCCGGCCCCCTTTCCGCTCGGCCCCTTCCGCCTGGCCGGCCTGCTCAAGCGCCCGGTGTTTTTCATGACCGGCCTGTACCGCGGTGGCAAGCGCTACGACGTGCACTTCGAGCGCCTGGCCGATTTCAGCAACGTCGCACATGGACAACGGGACGAGGCCATCCAGCAGGCCATGGAACGTTACGCTACCCTGCTGGAACAATATTGCCGTCTGGCACCCGACAACTGGTTCAATTTTTATGATTTCTGGGAAGGAGACCCGCGTGTTTCCCCATGAGTTTCGACGCCTCGGTGCTGCCTGTCTGGCAGCTTTTCTGCTGTTCGCGCTGACCCCCGCCAGCCGGGCCGCCGAATGGCAACTGGCCGACCTGATGCAGCTGCTGGCCCAGAACAAAAGCGGCCAGGCCCGCTTCATCGAACGCAAATACATCGCCCTGCTGGACAAGCCGGTCGAGTCCTCGGGCGAGATGAGTTTCACCGCGCCCGACCGCATGGAGATGCGCACGCTCAAGCCCAAGAAGCAGACCCTGCTGCTCGACGGCAACCGCCTGACCCTGGAACAGGACGGCCGCCAGCGCACGGTGAGCCTGCAGTCCTACCCCGAAGTCTCGGCCTTTGTCGAAGGCATACGCGGCACCCTGGCGGGTGACCGGCAGGCGCTGGAACGTGTCTACCAGGTCCATCTGCTGGGCAACGCGGCCCGCTGGCAGCTCATGCTGGTGCCGCGCGACCCCCATATGAGCCGCATCATCAGCCGTATCCGCATCGTCGGCAGCCAGGCTGACGTGACCCAGGTGGCCTACGACCACGCCGATGGCGACCGCTCCGAGATGCAGATCACCCCCGTTCGTCCATGAAAAACCTGCGTCGTTTTCTGCCGGTCCTGGTCTGGCTGGCCAGCCTGCTGCTGTTTGCGGTGGTCATCCTGCGCACACCGGTGGTGACCGACCTTTCGGCCTTCATGCCACACGCCCCCAGCGAACGCCAGCAGCTGCTGATCGACCAGTTCAAGGACGGCATCATTGCGCGCCTGATCATCGTGGGCATCGAGGGCGGTGACGCCGCCGAACGCGCCCGCCTCTCGCGTGAGCTGGCCGCCACCCTGCGCCCGCAGGCCGACTTCATCGGCGTGCAGAACGGCAGCACGGCCGACCAGGCCCTGGACCGGAGTTATTTCTTCGACAACCGCTACCTGCTGAGCCCGGCCGTCGACGCGCAACGCTTCACGGCGCCCGGTCTGCAGGGCGCCATCGGCACCATGGTCGAGGAGCTGTCGGGCAGCACCGGCATGCTGCTCAAGCAGCTGCTGCCACGCGACCCCACGGGCGAAACCCGCGAGCTGCTGCTGCAATTCGAAGGCAGCGAACAACCGCCCAGCAGCGAAGGCGTCTGGTCTACCCGCGACGGCACGCGCGCCCTGCTGCTGCTGCAGACCCGTGCCGACGGCTCGGACCTCGAAGCCCAGTCGCGCACCATCGCCGCCGTGCGCGCAGCCTTCGAGGTCATCCCGCAGCGACAGGCCGAAACCCGTCTGCTGATGACGGGCACGGGCGTCTTCTCCGTCAATTCCCGCAGCCTGATCCAGAGCGAGGTACGCCGTCTGGCCATCGCCAGTCTGCTGCTGGTCGTGAGCCTGCTCTGGCTGGTCTACCGCTCCTGGCGCCTGCTCGGGCTCAACCTGCTGCCCATGCTGACCGGCACGCTGGCCGGCATCACCGCCGTGGGCCTGGGTTACGGCGAGGTGCATGGCATCACCCTGGGCTTCGGCACCACCATGATCGGTGAGGCGGTGGACTACGCCATCTACCTCTTTGTCCAGCGCCCTGCGGCAGGCCCCCCCCGACAACTCTTCTGGCGCACCCTCTGGCTGGGCCTGCTGACCTCGGTCGCAGGTTTCCTGGCCCTGCTGGGCTCGGGCTTTCAGGGACTGGCCCAGCTGGGCCTGTATTCCACGGTGGGCCTGCTGGTGGCCGTGCTGGTGACACGTTATGTGCTGCCCGTGCTGATGCCGCAGAACATCCCCGTGCCCGACCTGCCGCGCACCGGCGCCCTGCTGCAGCGTCTGACACGACAGGCGCCGCGCCTGCGCTGGGCCCTGCTGCTGCTCATGGCGGTCATGGTGGTCGTGGTCACGCTGCATGCAGACCGCATCTGGAACCGCAGCATCTCGGCCCTCAACCCCGTCTCGCGCGCCGACCAGCAGCTGGACGAGGAGTTGCGCCGCGACCTCGGTGCCTCCGAGCTGCGTTACCTTGCCGTGCTCACGGCCGCGGACCACGAACAGGCCCTGCAGGCCTCTGAGCGCGCGAGTCGTGTGCTCCAGACCCTGAAAAACGAAGGCGTGATCGCCGGCTACAGCGCCCCCAGCCAGGTGCTGCCCAGCCTGGCCAGCCAGCAGGCCCGCCAGGCCGCCTTGCCCGAAGCCACGGAGCTGCGCCGCCGCTTGCAGGCTGCCCTCAAGGATCTGCCCCTGAAAGCCGAACGCCTGCAGGGTTTCCTGACCGACGTGGAAAGCAGCCGCCAGCGCCCCCTGCTCACACGCCAGGACCT
>CAUPRZ010000061.1:0-8631 GCA_963513855.1 uncultured Hylemonella sp. | reverse complement strand
TGCCCACGCTGCGGCGCGATTTCGGCGGCTGCGCCGGCAACATCGCCTACGCGCTCAAGGCCCTGGGCGGCACACCCCTGCCCATGGCCACCGTGGGCAATGACGGCGCGGGTTATGTGCAGCGCCTGCGTGAACTGGGCATCGATACCCGCCACGTGCAAGAGATCACCGAGACCTACACGGCGCAGGCGCTGATCATGACGGACCGCGACAACAACCAGATCACGGCCTTCCACCCGGGCGCCATGATGCAGGCCCACGTGACACGCATCGAGCGCCATCCCGATGTGAAGCTGGGCATCATCTCGCCCGATGGACGCGACGCCATGCTGCAGCATGCCGAGCAGTTCAAGGCCGCCGATATCCCCTTTGTCTTCGATCCGGGCCAGGGCCTGCCCATGTTCGACGGCCAGGACCTGGCGCGTTTTGTCGAACAGGCAAGCTGGGTCACGGTCAATGACTACGAGGGCAAGATGCTGTGCGAACGCACGGGCTGGAGCCCGGCCGAGATCTCGCGCAAGGTGCGTGGTCTGGTCATCACGCTGGGGCATGAAGGCAGCGAGGTCTGGGTGGACGGCAACAAGACCCTGGTGCCGCCGGTGCAGGCCGCCGCCGTGGTGGACCCCACGGGTTGCGGCGACGCCTACCGTGGTGGCCTGCTCTACGGCCTGGAGCGTGGCTGGTCGCTGGAGAAATCAGCCGAACTCGGCAACCGCATGGGCTCGCACAAGATCGCCCACCGTGGTCCGCAGAACTACACGGTCTCGCCCCAGGCCTTCGGCGCCTGAGGCCCATGAAAAAGCCCGCTGCCTTTGCAGGCAACGGGCTTGACGCCTAGACCGTTTTAGGGACGGCTGGCAGTCGGGAAAGGCCAAGCGGCCTGCGGGTTCAGCGTGGTTTGAGCCACGGGAGCCGCAGGGGCCGGGGCAGCAGCAGGCTTCGCAGCAGCCTTTTTCTTCGCCGGCTTCTTGGCAGCCTTTTTCGCAGCCTTTTTGGCAGCAGGCTTTTTGGCTACCTTCTTCGCGACCTTCTTGGCAGCCTTCTTGGCTACTTTTTTGGCCGCGGGCTTCTTGGCAGCCTTTTTGGCGACCTTCTTGGCCGCGGGCTTCTTCGCAGCGGCCTTTTTGGCTGCCGGCTTCTTGGCGGCGGCCTTCTTGGCCGGAGCCTTCTTCACAGCAGCCTTCTTGGCCGGAGCCTTCTTGGCTACCTTCTTCGCTGCAGCTTTACGGGCCGGAGCCTTCTTTGCTGCGACCTTCTTCTTCGCGGGGGCCTTTTTAGCCGCTTTTTTTGCAGTTGCCATTACAAATTCTCCTTGATCAAGTTACAAAGAGCACTTCATGCGGTTGTTGGAGAGCATGAAGCGATTCATGAGGCTGGGGTAGGGCCCAACACCATGAACGGGGTGGCACACCCTGGCACCGCGCTCTGTGGCGCGATTGACAAGGGGTGCGATTCTGGAAGCCATAGATTGATTTTTCAGTCCCAGGAGAGGGCGCCGCCGGTCTGGTACTCGATGACACGGGTCTCGAAGAAGTTGCGTTCCTTCTTCAGGTCGATCATCTCGCTCATCCAGGGGAAGGGATTCTCTTCGTTGGGGAACAGCGCTTCCAGACCGATCTGGGTGGCGCGCCGGTTGGCGATGTAGCGCAGGTAGCCCTTGAACATGGAGGCGTTCATGCCCAGCACGCCGCGCGGCATGGTGTCTTCGGCGTAGCGGTACTCCAGCTCGACAGCCTTCTCGAACAGGGCCTTGATCTCGGCCTTGAAGTCAGCGGTCCACAGCTGCGGGTTCTCGAGCTTGATCTGGTTGATCAGGTCGATGCCGAAGTTGCAGTGCATGGACTCGTCGCGCAGGATGTACTGGTACTGCTCGGCGGCACCCGTCATCTTGTTCTGACGGCCCAGCGCCAGGATCTGCGTGAAGCCGACGTAGAAGAACAGGCCTTCCATCAGGCAGGCGAAGACGATCAGGCTCTTGAGAAGCGTCCGGTCGGTTTCCAGCGTGCCGGTGTGGAAGTTGGGGTCCATGATCGCGTTGATGAACGGGAGCAGGAACTCGTCCTTGTCACGGATGGACTGGACTTCGAGGTAAGCGCTGAAGATCTCGGACTCGTCCAGGCCCAGCGACTCCACGATGTACTGGTAGGCGTGGGTGTGGATGGCTTCTTCAAAAGCCTGGCGCAGCAGGAACTGGCGGCACTCGGGCGCCGTGATGTGGCGGTAGGTGCCCAGCACGATATTGTTGGCGGCCAGCGAGTCGGCCGTGACAAAAAAGCCGAGGTTGCGCTTGATGATGCGGCGCTCGTCTTCGGTCAGACCGTTGGGGTCCTTCCACAAGGCGATGTCGCGGTTCATGTTCACTTCCTGCGGCATCCAGTGGTTGGCGCAGGTGGCCAGGTATTTTTCCCAGGCCCACTTGTACTTGAAGGGCACCAGCTGGTTGACGTCAGTCTGACCATTGATGATGCGCTTGTCGGAGGCCTTCATGCGCTGTGTGGGTGCGGCAGCAGGCGCGGGGGCCGGTGCAGCAACAGCAGGGGCTGTCGTGTGCTGCGCGGTGCGCAGTTGCAATGCGGGAGAGGGAAGCTCACTCGGGCGGCCGCTCAGGGCAGCGCCGGTATAAGAGGTTGACGGTGTGGGTTTGACTTCTTCGTCCCAGGACAACATAGGAGGTTCCAATCAGCGAATTATGGAAGCGACGACGTGAATTGGAAAGTATTCATTCACATCGCCACTTGTTTTGTTGCTCAATTGCATCGCGCGACACAGCGCGCGATGCGTCCCTGAGGATGGATCACTGGCAGGCTTCGCAGCCCGGATCGTCGATGGCGCAGAACTTGATGTCAGTCGCTGCGGTCGCCATCTGCGCTTGTGCTGCAGCGGCTGCCGCTTCGAGTGCACTCATGCCGCCACTCGATTCGCTGCCCGAGGATACGGCGTTGAGACGACCCGCTGTGACCGTGGACTTCTCGGCCTGTGTGGCCGAGGAGGTGCGCAGGTAGTAGGTGGTCTTGAGGCCACGCAGCCAGGCCAGCTTGTAGGTCTCGTCCAGCTTCTTGCCCGAGGCGCCGGCCATGTAGATGTTGAGCGACTGGGCCTGGTCGATCCACTTCTGGCGGCGCGAGGCGGCTTCCACCAGCCAGCGGGTTTCCACCTCGAAGGCGG
Organism: uncultured Hylemonella sp.; assembly: GCA_963513855.1. Taxonomy (GTDB): domain Bacteria; phylum Pseudomonadota; class Gammaproteobacteria; order Burkholderiales; family Burkholderiaceae_C; genus Hylemonella. Next base: position 5,466 of record CAUPRZ010000061.1, on the reverse strand, counting down.
TGGCGTACAGGGACTTGATCTCCTGCGGCACGCGGTCAATGGGAGCCAGCGAACCGTCGAAGTGCTTGAGGTCCATGACCATCACGTCGTCCCACAGGCCCAGGCGTTTGAGGTCACGCACCAGGTAGTGGTTGATGACCGTGAACTCGCCAGAGAGGTTGGACTTGACCGAGAGGTTGCCGAAGCAGGGCTCGATCGAAGCGTCCACGCCGATGATGTTGGAGATGGTTGCCGTCGGGGCGATGGCCACGCAGTTGGAGTTGCGCATGCCGTCGCGGCTGATCTTCTTGCGCAGGGCGTCCCAGTCCAGCGTGGCCGAGCGGTCCACTTCCACATAACCGCCACGGGCCTTGGCCAGCAGGTCCAACGTGTCCAGCGGCAGGATGCCCTGGTCCCACAGCGAGCCTTTGTAGCTGGAGTACTGGCCGCGCTCGCGGGCCAGTTCGGTGGAAGCCCAGTAGGCGTGGTAGCAGACGGCTTCCATGGACTGGTCGGCGAAGGCTACGGCGTCGTCGCTGGCATAGGGGATGCGCAGCTCGTACAGCGCATCCTGGAAGCCCATGATCCCTAAGCCCACCGGGCGATGACGCAGATTGGAGTCACGCGCCTTCTTGACGGCGTAGTAGTTGATGTCGATCACGTTGTCCAGCATGCGCATGGCGGTGGACACGGTCTTCTTCAGCTTCTCCTGGTCGATGGCACCGTTTTTCAGATGCTGGCGCAGGTTGACCGAGCCCAGGTTGCAGACCGCGGTTTCAGTGTCGCTGGTGTTGAGCGTGATCTCGGTGCACAGGTTGGAGGAGTGCACCACACCAGCGTGCTGCTGGGGCGAACGCACATTGCAGGCGTCCTTGAAGGTCACCCAGGGGTGGCCGGTCTCGAACAGCATGGTGAGCATCTTGCGCCACAGGTCGGTGGCCTGCACCGACCTGCTGGGCTTGATCTCGCCGCGCTTGGCCTTGGCTTCATAGGCCACATAGGCCTTCTCGAAGTCGGTGCCGAAGAGGTCGTGCAGGTCCGGTGCGTCAGACGGGGAGAACAGGGTCCACTCGCCCTTTTCCATCACGCGGCGCATGAAGAGGTCGGGGATCCAGTTGGCCGTGTTCATGTCGTGCGTGCGGCGGCGGTCGTCGCCGGTGTTCTTGCGCAGTTCCAGGAACTCTTCAATGTCCAGGTGCCAGGTCTCCAGGTAGGTGCAGACCGCGCCCTTGCGCTTGCCGCCCTGGTTCACGGCCACGGCCGTGTCGTTGACCACCTTGAGGAAGGGCACGACACCCTGCGATTCGCCGTTGGTGCCCTTGATATGGGAGCCCAGGGCACGCACGCGGGTCCAGTCATTGCCCAGGCCGCCGGCAAACTTGGACAGCAGGGCGTTTTCCTTGATGGACTCGTAGATGCCGTCCAGATCGTCGGGCACGGTGGTCAGGTAGCAGCTGGAGAGCTGCGAGCGCAGCGTGCCGGCGTTGAACAGCGTGGGCGTGGACGACATGAAGTCGAAGGAGGACAACACCTCGTAGAACTCGATGGCGCGCGCCTCGCGGTCGATCTCGCCCAGCGACAGGCCCATGGCCACACGCATGAAAAAGGCCTGGGGCAGCTCGATGCGGCTCTTGCGCACGTGCAGGAAGTAGCGGTCGTACAGGGTCTGCAGGCCCAGGTAGTCGAACTGCAGGTCGCGGTCGGCCTTGAGGGCGCCGCCCAGGCGCTTGAGGTCGAACTGCAGCATGTCCGGGTTCAGCAGCTCGTTGTCCACGCCCTTCTTGATGAAGTCGGGGAAGTAGTCGGCATAGGCCTGGCCCATCTGGGCTTGCGGCACGTCACGGCCCAGCACTTCGCGGGCGATGGTGTGGAACAGCAGGCGCGCGGTGGCGTAGGTGTAGTCCGGGTCTTTTTCGATCAGGGTACGAGCGGCCAGGATGGAGGCCTTGTAGACCTCGTCGATCGGCACACCGTCGTACAGATTGCGCATGGTCTCGGCCATGATGGGATCGGGCTTGATGTCGGCACCCAGGCCGGCACAGGCGTTCTCGATCAGCTGCTGCAGGCGGCCCAGGTCCAGCGCGATGCGCTGGCTGCCGTCGAGCACGTGCAGCAGGGGCGCTTTGGGCGTGGCCTGGGCGGATTGCTGGGCGCGCTCCTGCGTGCGGCGTTCACGGTAGAGCACATAGGCGCGGGCGATCTCGTGGTGGCCGCCGCGCATCAGGCCCAGTTCGACCTGGTCCTGCACGTCTTCTATATGGAAGGTGCCACCGCCCGGGCGCGAGCGCATCAGCGCGCGCACGACGTTCTGTGTCAGGGCATCCACCACCTCGCGCACGCTGGCCGAAGCCGCGCCCTGGGTGCCGTGCACGGCCAGGAAGGCTTTCATCATGGCCACGGCAATCTTGCTGGGCTCGAAGGGCACCACAGCGCCGTTGCGGCGGATGATCTGGTAGTTGTTGAGGGGGCTGGCGGCCGTGTTTTCCTGGGTTTGCATGGTCAGGACACCGGTGTGCAGGGCGGGGGAGGCGGGGTTCAAGGCGGTTTGCATTATTTCCTCGTCGTCAGCAAATCTGTTGTTGGTTCTGTCAGGCTTTTTGTCCGGCTTGCGGGCGCATTTTGTGGGGTGCGCGTTGCAGCAGAAAACACTATATATGGGGTCAACTGCGAATACAAGCCACTACCGGTAGTGTAGCGCTGCAGATACGTTCCACTCGGCGGTCGGTGAAAAAAATGCACGCCGCGAGAGCTGCGGCGCAGCCCTTGCGCGGCGGGTGTATGCGTGTACGAAGCGAGCAGACATGCGGTCTTGCGAGGCATTTGCGCGTACGGGCCGCATGTTCGCGTGCCCGGGTGCAGGCGTGCACCAGGATGTCTGCACCAGAAGGGTGTCAGCCCTGGCGCACGGCCTCGGGAAAATACCGAGCCGGCCAGCCCAGGGCCTGCTGCAATTCGGTCCAGCGAAACCCGGGTCCCGGGTCGGCTTTGCGGCCCGGTGCGATGTGTTCGTGGCCCGCGATGTGTTGCACGGGGTAGTGCTGGCCCAGGGCGGCACACAGGCTGGCCAGCGTCTCGTACTGCGCGGCCTCGAATGTGCTGCCTTCCAGACCCTCGAGCTCGATGCCGATGGAGTCGTCGTTGCAGTTCTCCCGCCCGCGGTAGCTCGAGACGCCGGCATGCCAGGCGCGGTCTGCGCAGCTCACGAACTGCCAGAGCTCGCCCTGGCGGCGGATATAGAAGTGGGACGACACTTCCATGCCTGTGATCGTCTGGAAGTAGGGGTGGGCGTTCCAGTCCAGGGTGTTGGTGAAGAGGCGCTGCACCTCGTCGCCACCGTACTGCCCCGGGGGCAGGCTGATGGAGTGCACGACGACCAGGTCGATGGTGGCGCTTTCGGGCCGAGGACCGAAGTTGGGGGAGTCCAGCCGGCGCGCGTAGCGGTACCAGCCACCATCCCACAGGCGGTCACGTTCCGGCAGGGCGGGGGTGCTCATGGGGGACCTTCGCCCTGACGGGCTGCGGTGCGAGCACCTGCTGGCGGCCGTGCGGTGCTGATGTGAAACCTCCGCCCTAAAGGGCTGCGGTATGAACACCTTCGGTGCGGCCGTGCGATGCTCATGCGCCGGGATCGTTGCCCTGGGGCATGTCGATGTTCAGCCGTGCGATGCGGTAGCGGATCTGGCGCAGGCTCAGCCCCAGCTTGGCCGCGGCGGCGGTGCGGTTGAAACCGGTCTCTTGCAGGGCTTTGACCAGGATTTCGCGCTCTTGCCGGTCCAGGTGGCCTTGCAGATCGGCGGGCAGTTCACCGGGCAGGTCGGTAGCCTGCACACCGGTACCGGGGGGCAGTTCAGCGGGGAGGGTGGGAATCAGCTCGGGGTCGGCCGGGTCGAGGAGGGCCGGCGGGGTGTCGACGCCATCCAGGCTGAGTTCGCTGCCTTCGCTCAGGGCCACGGCGCGGTGCAGCAGGTTTTCGAGTTCGCGCACATTGCCGGGCAGCGGGTGTTTGGCCAGCTGGTCCAGGGCCACGGGGGTGAGGCGCGGCAAGGTCAGCCCCGCTTCCTGGCCGATGCGTGTCAGCAGGGCTTCGCACAAGACAGGCAAATCCTCGCGCCGCTCGCGCAAAGGCGGGATGTCGATCTCGATGACGTTGAGGCGGTAGTAGAGGTCCTGGCGGAAACGCCCCTCCTGCACCTCGCGGGCCAGGTTGCGGTGGGTGGCGCTGACGATGCGCACGTCCACGGCCTCTTCCTGCGTGCCGCCGACCGGGCGCACACAGCGTTCCTGGATTGCACGCAAGAGCTTGGACTGCATGGACAGGGGCAGGTCGCCGATCTCGTCCAGAAACAGCGTGCCGCCGCGCGCGGCCTGGAAATAACCGTCGCGGTCCGCATTGGCGCCGGTGTAGGCGCCCTTTTTGACGCCGAAAAATTCCGTCTCCAGCAGGTTCTCCGGGATGGCGCTGCAGTTGACGGCGACCAGGGGGCCGCTGCCGCGGTGGCTGCTGCTGTGCAGGGCCTGGGCCGTGAGCTCCTTGCCCGTTCCCGATTCCCCATGGATGAGCACCGGGGCCATGCTGCGCGCCACCTTGACGATGCGTTCACGCACCTGACGGATGGCCGGCGAATGGCCGACCAGGCGTTGCAGGCAGGCCTCTGCCGCAGAGGAGGGCGGGCTCGCCGGGCGGGTGGGCATGGTGGCCGTTTGAACGGGGGCCGTGCGCGCGGCCAGCGCGTCCTGCACAGCCGAGGCGATCACCGCGCGGAACTGCTTGAGGTCCACCGGTTTGCTCAGATAGTCAAAGGCGCCGGCCTTGAGCGATTCCACCGCGTTCTCGGCCGAGCCGTAGGCGGTGATGACCACACTGCGTTCACCGCGCTGGGCCGCGCGCAGGCGCTGGATCAACTCGATGCCCAGGCCATCGGGCAGGCGCATGTCGGTGATCAGCACCTCGTAGCGCCGTTCCTGCAACTGCTGCCAGGCATCGGCCACGGTCTCGGCCACGTCGACGCGGTAGCCCTCGCGCAGCAGGGTGAGCTCGTAGAGGGTGCGCAGGTCCGGCTCGTCGTCGACGACCAGGATCTGTGGGCTCGCGCTGGGGCTGGCGGTGCTCATGGCTTGGCGGTGCTGCGCGTTGCCGGCAGGGTGGCGGATCGTCGCATGGCGATGAAAAATTCGTTGCCGTCCATCAGGGTGTCGCGGGCGATGCGCCGGGCCCGGTGGTAGCCGATGGCGGCCCCATGCCCTTCGCACAATTCACGGCAAATATACAGCCCCAGGCCGCTGGAACGGCTTTCCGAGGAGAAGAAGGGTTCGAACAGGTGCTGTTCGACCGAGGGATCCATGGGGGGGCCGTCACTCCAGACCGCCAGCAGGGCTTGGCCGCTGGCGTCGGCCCGCACATGGAGCTGGATGGCGCCGGCCTGCGGGCTGGCATGGCGGCGTGCATTGTCCAGCAGGTTGACCAGCACACGGCGCAGGTGTTCGGGG
>CAUPRZ010000060.1:0-8654 GCA_963513855.1 uncultured Hylemonella sp. | reverse complement strand
TTCGCTCAGCAAGGTGCTCAGCCCCGGCCTGCGTGTGGGCTGGATGATCGCCCCGCCCGAGCTGCTGGCCAAGGCCACCATGTGCAAGCAGTTCAGCGATGCCCACACCAGCACCTTTGCCCAGGCCACGGCAGCCCAATACCTCAAGGCCGGTCGTATGCCCGCCACGCTGGACAAGGTGCGCCAGGTCTACGCCGGCCGCGCCCAGACCATGGGCGAATGCCTCAAGAAGGAGCTGGGCGACGCCATCACCTTCACCCAACCTGGCGGCGGCCTCTACGTCTGGGCCCGGCTCACGGGCGCGGGCGGCAAGCTCAAGGATGCGGGTGAGCTGGCCAAACGCGCCATCGAGAAGGGCGTGGCCTTTGTGCCGGGGGCGCCGTTTTATGCGACCAACCCCGATGCCTCGACCCTGCGCCTGAGTTTTGCGACGGTGGGGGAGGACAAGATCCGTGAGGGGGTGGAGCGGTTGGGGAAGGCTGTTTAAAGATCGCTCAGTATTCGTATTCATGTGAAGGCGCATTTCGATGCGCCTTTTCTTTAAGCCAATACAACTTAATGCGGAGGATGCATGGCACGGACAATTTACGACAAACCTACGCGAGCTTTGCTCAAGGATATGTTGATTGCTTGGGATCTCAAGCCTGGCCAGGTATTCACGTCTTCGCGAGCCATCGAGTGGTTTGCTACGAACTATCCAAAACTGAAGACAGGTCGCATCCGTGCCCACCTAGTGCAAGCAGCGACAAACGACCGTGGTCGGTTGCATCATCCCGCTACCAACGAGACCGATGACATCCTATTTAAGGTAGGGCCAGGCCAATTCAGACGCTATGAGCCTGGCAAGGATCCCTCCCCAATTCATGAGATGGTTGAGGGAGATGTGGCGCGACAAGAGTCAGCTACAACAATTGAGGACGAGGAGGATCAAGAGCCCATTCAAGGCGCCTCTGAGTTTTTGCTTGAAAAGGATTTGCAGCGCTATCTAGCCGAAAATCTGGAGTGCATAGAGCCTGGACTTAAGCTCTATGAGGATGAAGACCTGCGAGGTATTGAATTCGAGGCTGGTGGGGGGCGTCGTATCGATATCCTGGCTCTTGATCGGTCTGGTGCCTTTGTCGTTCTGGAGCTCAAGGTCTCCCGTGGATATGACCGGGTTGTTGGTCAGATTCTGCGCTATATGAATTGGGTTCGTAAGGAACTGGCTGAGCCTGGACAGCGCGTGCGAGGCATCATTGTGTGCAGAACGATGTCGGATGACATTCGCTTGGCCTGTGCCAGTATCAAAGACATTGAGCTTTGTGAATATAAGCTCTCAGTTACGGTGTCCAAGGTTCCATCACTTGAGTTGCCAGGTTGAGCGGTACATTGATACCTCAAATCCTTCATCGACTTGTTTTTCCAAACTTAGTGGGTTTCAAGATGCCTCGATTCGCCCTCAGTTTCTTGTCTCTTGCAATAGCTTTGCTGCTGACAGCTTGCTCTGATCGGTTAGATCAGCCAACACAGGCTGCACCGAGTCAGGATACACCCAGGGTCAAACCAGAGGCGGCAGTACCGAAGTCGACGCAAACAGCAGAGCAGGTTCTTGAGGCCTTCAGAAACGACTTGAAGGCTTGCCAAGGGGTGGTCCGTTACCGGTCTGAGCCACCAGCTAAAACTCAGGTCAATCTTCAGGAGCCCGAACGCATTCTGGATATTGCGCCGTATGCTGGAACTCCAGAGGTGGCCTATATCAAGATCAATGGCGACTACGTCTATGTGTCTCTCTCCTTCCATCCCGATCCATTTACCGTTTCGAGATTCAAGGAGACCGATCCGTTCTACTGTGGAGTCACCGCGCGTCGGCTGGACGATGTTGAAAAGCTCGGAGCATCGGATGAAGGGTGGGAGATATGGGCGTATTTCCTGAATCTAGCGATAGATCATCTTGAACCCCTGATGGATATCGGCCCAGGCGGTGATTCGATACTGTGGGGATGGGCCCAGCAGAAGTTCGAGCGTGCAGAAGAGCTTTATGCGCAGACGCAGCGCGAAAAACTGTTTGCGATTGCTCAACGGGCAGCCAGCAAAATTGAGGCCTCTCGCGCCGAAGGCTACGAAACACTGGCGCAGTTGAATAAAGCAGAAACGCAGACCAATGCGGCCTTGACTCCCAAATCGGAAATCGATGAGGAATTCAAGGAGCGCCATGAGTTCATCAAGGGGCTGATGACGAGATTACAGAAACGTCAGCAGTGAGATGACGATCATCAGCGCCAGTTCCTGCTAGGTCACGGCCAGCACGCGCAGCAGTGCCTTCCCCAGCCTTCCGCTACCATGCCCGTATGGGCCCGCTCAGTCTATCCATCCGCTTCTGCACCGCTGCCGACCAGACGCGGATTGCCTACGCCAGCACCGGGCAGGGGCCGGCTGTGGTGCGTGCCGCCCACTGGCTGACCCATCTCGACTTTGACCTCAACAGCCCGGTCTGGGGGCCGTGGATCGCCGGCCTGAGCCGGGCCCACACCCTGCTGCGTTACGACGGGCGGGGTTGTGGCCTGTCGGACGCGGTGAACTCGCCGCTGACGCTGGAAGCCTGGGTGTCGGACCTGGAGGCCGTGGTGGACGCGGCTGGCCTGCAGCGTTTTGCGCTGCTGGGCTGTTCGCAGGGGGCCGCCATTTCCATCGCCTATGCGGCACGCCACCCCGAACGGGTGAGCTGTCTTGTGTTGGTCGGGGGTTATGCGCGCGGGGCGCTGCAGCGCAAGCTGCCGCCCGAACTGCTGCGCCAGGCCCAGCTGCTGCCGGAGTTGATTGAAGTCGGCTGGGGGCAGGACAACCCGGCCTTCCGCCAGGTCTTCACCTCGCTCTTCATCCCGGGCGGCAGTGCGGGGCAGGTGCACTGGTTCAACGAGCTGGAGCGCCTTTCGTGCACGCCGGCCCATGCGGCCAGAACGGTGGCGGCCTTTGGCCAGATCGATGTCACAGCCCTGGCGGCGGGCCTGGCCTGTCCCACCCTGGTCTTGCACGCGCGGGGTGATGCCCGTGTGCCTTTTGAGGAGGGGCGCTACATGGCCGGTGTGATACCGGGGGCCCGCTTTGTGCCGCTGGAGAGCCGCAACCATGTGCTGCTCAAGGAAGAGCCGGCCTTCGCCACCTGCCTGGATGAAATGCACACCTTCCTGCGCGCCCACCAGGCCGCCGGCTTGCCCCCCGATGCCTTTCCCACGCTGACGCCAGGCGAGCGTGATCTGCTGGAACTGCTGGCCCAGGGCTTGGACAACCTGCAGATCTCGGCCCACCTGGGCCTGTCGGAGAAGACGGTGCGCAACAAGGTGTCGGCGGTGTTCACCAAGCTGGAAGCCGGCACCCGGGCCCAGGCCATCGTGCGCGCCCGGGAGGCCGGTTTCGGCCGCCTGCCTTTGCCGCGCTGAGCGGGCGGCATCCATCGGGACACCCGTCCCGGCGGCCAACGTGGCGCGGGCGCCTGCCCGGGGGCGAACCGGGACAGCTGCCCCGCGCCAGCGGCATCCAACTTCCGTCCAATAGACCTCACCGATGTTGCTCAACAGGAGGTCCTATGGCTACACTGATCCACTCCGTCGCGCAGGCGGCTCACGCCCCGGCGCGACAGGTTCCGCTGACCCGATATGCACGGGCAGTGCTCGCCTGGTGCCTGCGCCCCTTGCGTGCCTGGTGGCGCTGGGCCTGCCGGCATGCAGAGCGGCCCGGACGTGTGGTGCCTTATTACTGACCTTGTGAGAGCTGCAAAAGGGAGGGGTGATGAGCGATCTGATCGAGACCGACTATCTGGTCGTGGGCGCCGGCGCTGCCGGCATGGCTTTTACCGATGCCTTGCTGACGCACTCGGATGCCACGGTCACCCTCGTCGACCGGCGGCACGCACCGGGTGGGCACGGGGTCGACGCCTACCCCTTTGTCCATCTGCACCAGCCATCCGCCTTTTACGGTGTGGATTCCGTTCCGCTGGGGGACGACAGCCTCGACAAGTCGGGCCTGAACGCCGGCTTTTACGGCCTGGCCGGCGCGGACGAACTGCGCGCCTATTACGCGCAGGTGATGCAGCAGCATTTCATCGCCAGCGGGCGGGTGCGCTACTTTCCCTGCTGCGATTGGCAGGGTGGCGCTGCCGGCCAGCACCGTATCCGCTCCCGGGTCTCGGGTGTCAGCCATGAGGTGCGCGTGCGCCGCAAATTCGTCGACGCCGGCTATGTGGGGGGTGAGATCCCGGCCACCAGCCCGCCCCCTTTTGAGGTGGCCGACGGCGTGCGCTGCGTGCCTGCGGGCGAGGTGGTGCGCGTGGTGGACCATCCGGGGCACTTCGTGGTCATTGGTGCAGGCAAGACCGCACTCGACACCATCGTGTGGCTGCTGACGCAAGGGGTGCCGGCGGAGGCCATCCAGTGGGTCAAGCCGCGCGAAGGCTGGTGGCTCAACCGTCGCTACAACCAGCCCCATACCTTCCTGCCGGAGTTTTATGCCGGGGCCGGGCTGCAGATCCAGGCCATGGCTCAGGCCAGTTCGGTGAACGAGGTGTACAGCCGTCTGGAGGCCAATGGCTTTTTCCTGCGGGTGGATCCCGCCGTGATGCCGACCATGGGCCATGGTGCCATCGTCAGCGAGGCGGAACTGGCGCTGCTGCGCCAGATCAGGAACGTGGTCCGCCTGGGCCACGTGCGGCGCATCGAGCGCCAGCGTTTGGTGCTGGACCAGGGCGCGGTGGCCATGGATGTGGACACGGTCTACGTGCACTGTGCGGCCGCCGGTGTGGGGCGCCCGCAGCCGCGCACCATCTTCGAGGCTGATCGCCTGACCGTGCAGCCGCTGTTCTGGAGTTTTGCCTGCTTCCCCTTTGCCATCCTGGGCGCGGTCGAGGCCATGCTCGCGAGTGATGAGGAGAAGAACCGCCTCTGTCCACCCATCCGCTACTGGGACACACCGGCCGACTACCTGAGCACCTATCTGTCCACCCTGGCGCATGGACGGGCCCGCGCCGCCTACCCGGCCCTCAACGACTGGGCCAATGCCTCGCGCCTTAATCCGCTGCGCGACCTTGGGAAGTACCGCGACCATCCTCAGGTGCAGCAGACCCGCGACCTCATCAAGCAGTTGGGTGCCGCCGCCGTGGGCAATACGATGAAGCTGCTCGCCCGGCAAGACGCCTGAACAGAGCTCAGCTCAGCGCGCGCAGGGCCGGCAGGTCCAGGATCTCCAGGCCCCCGCGCTGCACCCGCAGGATCCCCTGTGCCTCCAGCCCCTTTAGGATCTCATTGGTGGTCTGCCGCGAGATGCCGATCATCAGCGCTAGCTCCTGCTGGGTCACGGCCAGCACACGCCGAGTGCCGCCTTTGCCGCTCTGGATGCCATAACCCTCGGCCATGGCCACAAGGCGGCGCGCCAGGCGCAGCGGGGCGCTGAGCACGGTCTGTTCTTCCATGGTCAGAAAGGCCAGGCGCAGCTTGTCGGCCATGAGCACGGCCAGGTCGCGCCAGTGCTGGGGATGGTCTTTGAGCCAGGCCAGCAGCTCGGCCTGCGGCACCTGCAGCAGGGTGCTGGGCTCAGCCGCGTGGGCGTGGTGGGTGCGGGTGGCGCCGTCGAAGACGGTGATCTCGCCGAACCACTGGGGCGGGGGCAGCACCACGAGCAAAGCTTCCCGTGCGTCGTCACCCCGGCCGCTCTGGCCCGAGATGCGGATGGAACCCGAGACCACGGCGTAGAGGCCGCAGGGCGGGCTGTCGCGAAGGAACAGCGCCTCGCCCGTCTGCAAGGTGCGCACCTTGGCCAGGCGCAACAGGGCCTGGGCAAATTCCGGCGGCAGGCTGGCAAACCAGAGGCCGGTCTGGAGCAGGGGCAGATAGTGTTGCGTGTCGTTCATGGGGTTTGTACGGGGGCGCAGGCTTGTGTCGTGTACCCGACAGACTGGGGGCTAGAGTAGGTTGATCATGGGCGCCTGTCAATGCACAGAAGGAGACGACCATGAAAACACTGACCGACCATCTCACGCAGTACGCGGCCTATCACCAGGACCAGCGCAACGTGGCCACGCATTTTGTGGGCATCCCCATGATCGTGCTGGCTGTGACCACGCTGCTCTCGCGCCCGGGCTGGGACATGGGCGGCCTGCTGCTGACACCGGCGCTGATCGTCGCCGTCTTGTCTTCCATCTTCTACCTGCGCCTGGATCTGCGCTTTGGCATCGCCATGGTGCTACAGCTGGCCCTGAGCCTGTGGATCAGCCAGTGGATCGCCGCGCAGAGCACGGCCGTTTGGCTGGGCTGGGGCATCGGCCTTTTTGTCGTGGGCTGGGCCATCCAGTTCCTGGGCCACTACTGGGAGGGCCGCAAGCCCGCCTTTGTGGATGACCTCGTGGGTCTGCTCGTGGGCCCGCTGTTCCTCACGGCCGCGGCGGCTTTTGCCCTGCACCTGCGCCAGGATGTACACGCCGAGATCCAGCGCCGCCTGGGTGAGGGTGCGCACGGTGTGCGCCGGGTGGCCGCAGCATGACGTTTACCGCGGCTTTGCCCGCTCTGCTGCTGGGGTCCCTGGCCCTGGTGATGTTCGGCCTGGGCCTGTCCCTGGCTCTGGGTGACTTTGCGCGTCTGCGTCTCTACCCCAAGGCCGTGGTGCTGGCCCTGGCCATCCAGATGCTGCTGCTGCCGGCCGTGGCCTGGGGGCTGATCGTGGGCCTGGGCGTGGCGCCGGTCTATGCCGTCGGGCTCATGCTGCTGGCGGCCTCGCCCGGTGGCGTATCGGCCAATCTCTTCAGCCATCTGTTTGGCGGCAATGTGGCGATGAACATTTCGCTGACGGCCATCAACACCGTGCTGTCCATCGTGAGCCTGCCGCTGATCACCAACTGGGCCATCGCCACGTTCGCGCAGACGGGCCAGGTGGTGCCCCTGCAGTTCGGCAAGGTGTTTGAGGTGGTGGGTGTGATCCTGGTGCCCGTGGCCATCGGCATGGTGGTGCGCAGCAGGCGCCCGGCCTTTGCCGCGCGCATGGAAAAACCCATGAAGGCTTTCAGCGCCCTGGTGCTGGCGGCTTTTGCCATCATCGCCATCGCCAAGGAGTGGACGGCGCTGACCGCGTCCTTCGCCAGCCTGGGCCCGGTGGTGCTGGCCTTCAACCTGCTGAGCCTGCTCTCGGGCTATTACCTCTCGCGCTGGGCCGGGCTGGACAAGCCCATGGCCACGGCGGTGAGTTTCGAGATCGGCATCCACAACTCCACCCTGGCCATCTTTGTGGCCCTGTCGGTGCTGGCGAATTTCCAGCTGGCGCTGCCCGCGGCCATCTATTCCGTCAGCATGTATGTGACGGCGGCCCTGTTCGGCATGCTGGTGCTGCGGCGCCGGCAGGGCGGGGCGGTGGCGGCCTGAGCGTGAGGGACACTGAAACGAAAAAGGCCCTCTTCCGAGGGCCTTTCTCTTGCAGCGGATGGATCCGCAGGCGATCAGCCGCCCTTTTTGGAGCGCTTGCCCGGGTTCTTCTTGCTGCGGGTGGCGACGCCACGCTCCAGGCTGACCTTCTGGCCACGGCCTCCGGTGGGCAGGGCCATGCCGGACACGGGCGTGGGACGGGGGGTGGCCTTGCGGTCGGCTTCGGTAACGATCTTGTTGCCCATCTGGGGCTCCTTCTAGCGAACAAAGAAACCGTAATGTTAGCCCATCTGCCGCGGCAGGCCACCGGCCAGGCTTTGCCTGGGTGACAGCACCCGGCGCAGGGGCCGCCTATCATCGCGGCAGCCGTGCCTGCCCACGAAAGAAAACCATGACAAAAACCACCCTCTACCCCCATCTGCTGGCCCCGCTGGACCTGGGGTTCACGCAGATCAAAAACCGTGTGCTCATGGGCTCCATGCACACGGGCCTGGAGGATGGGCGCGACCTGAGCAAGCTCGCGGCCTATTTCCGCGAGCGGGCCGAGGGTGGGGTGGGGCTGATGGTCACGGGCGGCTTCGCGCCGAACATCGCGGGCTGGGCCAAGCCTTTTGCGGGCACGCTCTCCACATCCGGCGCGGCGCGGCGGCACCAGGTGGTGACCCGTGCGGCGCATGAGGCCGGCGGCAAGATCGCCTTGCAGATCCTGCACACGGGGCGTTACGCCTACCACCCGCTGGCCGTGGCGCCCTCGGCCATCAAGTCGCCGATCTCGCCGTTTAAACCCTTTGAGCTGTCTGCGCGTGGGGTGGAGCGCCAGATCCGCGCCTTCGTCAACTGCGCGGTCAAGGCGCGCGAGGCGGGCTACGACGGTGTGGAGATCATGGGCAGCGAGGGTTATTTCATCAACCAGTTCCTCGCCAAGCACACCAACCACCGCGACGACCAGTGGGGCGGCGACTACAGCCAGCGCATGCGCCTGCCGCTGGAGATCGTGCAGCGCACACGCGAGGCCGTGGGGCAAGACTTCATCATCATCTACCGGCTCTCCATGATCGACCTCGTGCCCGGCGGCAGTTCCTGGGACGAGGTGGTGACGCTGGGCAAGGCGGTGGCGCAGGGCGGGGCCAGCATTATCAACACCGGCATCGGCTGGCACGAGGCCCGGGTGCCGACGATTGCCACCAGCGTGCCGCGCGCGGCTTTTGCCTGGGTGACCAAAAAAATGAAGGCCGAATTTGCAGCGGCAGGCCTCAGCACGCCCCTGGTCACCTC